>CAMZKY010000275.1 GCA_947311455.1 uncultured Marinosulfonomonas sp.
CTCGCAAACCCTTGGAATCTATGGAAATCAGGGCAATCCGTACTACGGCAAACAGTGCTTAGATTGGCCTTTTCAGAGCGGATAGCTTACTGCCGTGAAACAGGCTATCGAACACCAAAAACTACCTTACCTTTCAAGGTGTTAGAGGTATTCAACACAGGTAAAAGGAAATTGGTGGAGCCTAGGAGGATCGAACTCCTGACCTCCTCGCTGCCAGCGAGGCGCTCTCCCAGCTGAGCTAAGGCCCCATCATTGGGTAGTCTGGTGGTTTGCTATTTAGGCAATCGCGGGGATCAGTTCAAGCGAAAAATCCCCGCGATTGAAAATTAACTGTCGTCGTCGTTCACGGCAACGTCGGCCAGCTCTTCCAAAGGGATGGTGTCATCGTCGTCGTCATCCAGAACGTCGTCACCCAGATCAACATCTGTGGTGTCGTCATCGTCCAGAACCACTTCATCAGCTTCTGTGACGTCTTCTTTGGGTTTGTTGGCGGCATCTTCTTTATCCGCAACCAAATTGCGCGATTTGTTGCCGGTATCGATCTCGACAACTTCGCCCGTATAGGGGCTGATCACAGGGTCTTTGTTTAGGTCATAAAACCGTTTTCCGGTTTCCGGGCAAACACGCTTGGTGCCCCATTCTTCTTTGGGCATGAAATTCCCCTTCAATTGTCATATTTTGCTAAGTTGAGGCCAACTGCCACAACAATGCGTGGGTGTCAAAGCATTTTGCGTTAATATAGAATGAATGGCACATTATCCATGGCTCTTGTGACAAATGTCAATAAAAGGGTGAGAAACAGAATTTAGGAATACGCGAATGGAATTCATTGAGCTTGAAGGTGAGCCAATGGTGCGGATCGGAATACGGCGCGCAAAGAATGCGCGGCGCTTGTCGTTGCGCATATCGCGGTTGGATGGCCGTGTGATGATGAGCATCCCGAAACGCACTCCAATGCGCGAGGCCAGAAAATTTGCAGCGGAACACACTGACTGGATCAATAAACAGCTGGCCCGGCAACCGGATCAAGAAAAGCCCCATGTCGGTGGAACGATGCTTTTTGAAGGAGAGGAAGCGAAAATCGTTGCCGCAAAAACCCGCGCTGCACGCTATCAGGACGGGCTGATCGTTGTTCCCCAAACGGCGCAGGCCGTGGCGCCCCGAATAGCGGCATTTCTGAAAAACACCGCGCGGGTGCGGCTTATGGCGGCCTCGGATCAATATGCGGCGGCGCTTGGCGTGTCTTATGGGCGGCTTACGTTACGCGATACGCGATCGCGGTGGGGATCATGCTCAAGCGGGGGTAACCTGATGTATTCTTGGCGCCTAATCATGGCGCCACCTGCTGTTCTGGAGTATGTCGCCGCGCATGAAGTTTCGCATTTGCTGGAAATGAATCATTCGCCCGATTACTGGGCGGTGGTGTCGCGCATTTATCCGGATTACAAAGCCCCGCGCAAATGGTTGCGCGAAAACGGCGGGCATTTGCACAAATTTCGTTTCAAAGATTGACTTTTCCGTCCCTGATGTGAGCCTATAGAGACATGCAAAACGCGCTTCGCCCCACTGAACAATCCGCTTCGGCCCATGAAGTTTTATACCGCACCTTGCGCACCAAAATCATGCATGGCCAATTGCGCCCGGGTTTGGCGCTGACGTTGCGCGGCATTGCCAAGGAATACGGTGTTTCGATGACCCCGGCACGCGAGGCCATTCGGCGCTTGACGGCGGAAGGCGCGCTTACGCTTTCCACATCGGGGCGGGTTTCAACCCCAACCCTTACCAATGACCGGATCGAGGAGCTGTCATCCCTGCGGGCCTTGCTGGAACCTGAACTGGCCTCAAGGGCATTGCCGCGGGCACATATTGCCCTGATTGATCGGTTGCACGCGATCAATACCACGATTGCCGAAACCATCGCTAAACAGGATGCCAACGCCTATATCCGCACCAATCTTGAGTTTCACCGCACTTTGTATTTGCGCGCACAAGCCCCAGCCATTCTGGCGATGACGGAAACCGTGTGGTTGCAGCTTGGCCCAACCATATGCGCCCTTTACGGGCGTTTGCGGCGCACCGCGCCACCGCGCAACCATCGTTTGATCATCGCCGCCCTGCGCGCAGGGGATGAACCGGGGTTGCGCCTTGCGGTGCGAACGGATGTGACGCAAGGGTTAAAACTGCTGGTGGGCTAAGAACGCGGTGTAATCAGCCAACGACCGATATGCAAGGCAAAGATGGTAAATGTGATAATCCACAGGCTTGCCGCCGCGAATGTGGCCCAAGTGATTGATGGCACCAGCGCGGCCATAACCCTCAGTAAAACCGCAAGAAACAGCGACACAAAGATCGCGCTGCCTGCACGCCCTGCCTCCAATGGGTGGCCCGTGTGGCCGCGTGAAGCGCGCACCATCACTGCAATTGTCATGCCGCCTATACTGCCGATGCCAAAGATGTGCATTGCAGCTGTGTAAACTTCGGATCTATCATTGAACATCGCAAAGGCCATTGTCGCCATGCCAATCGGCAACGCGGAATAAAACACGTGCAGCGCCAGCAACAGGGCATTGTCCAGTATGCGCCATCCAGCCCACCGCGACAAACGCACCGCATGCAGCACTGCCAGAATGGCAAACACAGCGCTGTGCAATTGCGGGATATCGACAAACACCCAAAGGGCAAAGCCCACCGCTGTTGCGCCAACCGTAACTGCATCATAGCGATTGATCGGTGTTGGCAGCTTTCCGGGGCCTTTGCGGGCCAAATAATTGCGGGTAAAACTGGGGGTGACGCGCCCGCCAATGATACTGATCAATAGCAAAATACCTGCAAA
>CAMZKY010000276.1 GCA_947311455.1 uncultured Marinosulfonomonas sp.
GGCTGGATTGGAAACCGATGGGATTTTCCCCGTCCGACATGGAATTCCAGAAAACCAAAGAGGCCGCAGCGCGTGAAATCGCTACCGCCTTTGGGGTGCCGCCGATGTTACTGGGCATCCCGGGGGACGCAACCTATGCCAATTACGCCGAGGCCAACCGCGCCTTTTACCGGCTGACGGTGCTGCCATTGGCGACGCGGGTTGTGGCGGCGATCTCGGGCTGGTTGAACGGGTTTTATGATGAAACCGTTGAATTGCGCCCGGATCAGGATCAAGTGCCGGCTTTGGCGGTGGAACGGGATGCGCAATGGAAACGCGTTGGCGCAGCCACCTTCCTGAGCGACGCGGAAAAGCGCGCCATTTTAGGCCTGCCCAAGCAGGCAGATGCATAATGAGTGAAGAAAAGCCTCACCGCGCGGGATCGCGGTTTTTATATGACAGCTTTGATGCGGCCACTGCGCGCATTGATGCTAACGAGCGGGTCGCCAAGTTGCAATTCGATGCGCTTGCGGGGCGTCTGGAACGGATTGAAGCAATGATTGAACGTCTGGAACGGCGTCTATGGTTGGCCGTTTACGGGGTTGTTGCGGTGGTGTTGGCCCAAGGGGTTGCATCGTTTCTGAACATTACCCCGAAGTAAGGAAAAGACATGGAAACAGATCAATTAAACACAGGTCTTGAGCATAAGTTTTGTCAGACCGACACCAGTATCAGCGTCACGGATGGGGTTTTGATACAGGGCTATGCCAGCTATTTTGATCAATGCGACAAGGGTGGTGATGTGGTGGAACGCGGCGCCTATGGTGCATCGCTGGCGCGGATCAAAAAATCCGGCGGCCGTGTGAAAATGCTGTGGCAGCATGACCCAACCCAGCCGATTGGCATTTGGGACGAAGTTTTCGAGGATGAAAAAGGCCTGTTTGTCAAAGGTCGCCTGTTATCCGATGTGGCCAAAGGGCGCGAGGCTGCGGCCTTGATCGAGGCTGGCGCGATTGACGGATTATCGATTGGTTATCGCACCCAAAAGGCCCACAAAAATGAAAAAGGCCAACGTGTGTTGGCAGAATTGGAGCTGTGGGAGGTGTCTTTGGTGACGTTTCCAATGCTACCGCAAGCGCGGGTCGATGCCAAAGGGGACAGCCCCGAAGCCCAGATGATGCGTGATCTTGTGGGGGTCATCAACGATGCCCGCGCGATGCTGGCAAATTCCTAGCCAGCGATCTGAACCTAAAGGAAACACATGATGAACACCGACCAAAAGGATCGGTCTGGCGGCGCTATGCCATCAGACACGGCGCCGGCCACAGAGGTAAAGACCGCGCTGGCTGGGCTGATGAGAGATCTGACAGATTTTAAAACCGATTTAACAAGTAAATTTCAACAACAAGAAGAGCGACTGACCATGCTGAACCGTAAAACATTGACCCATTCCCGCGCGCCACTGGCCAGTGCTGCCGACACAGACGCGCCGCATCAAAAGGCCTTTAACGCCTATTTGCGTTCCGGGGATGATGAGGCTCTGCGTGGTATCGTTCTGGAAGGCAAAGCCATGTCTACATCTGTTTCGGCGGATGGTGGCTATCTGGTTGATCCGCAAACCTCTGAGAGCATTCAATCCGTGCTGAATTCCACAGCCTCTTTGCGCGGCGTAGCGAATGTGGTGAATGTTGAAAGCACCTCTTATGATGTGCTGGTGGATCACACAGATATTGGTGCGGGTTGGGCAACCGAGGCTGGCCCCTCTGCTGAAACAGGCACGCCGTCAATTGATCGCATTTCTATCCCTTTGCATGAGCTTTCGGCATTGCCCAAAGCCAGCCAACGCCTGCTGGATGACAGTGCTTTTGATATCGAAAGCTGGCTTGCCAGCCGCATCGCCGATAAATTTGCCCGCTCCGAGGCCTCGGCGTTTATTTCGGGGGATGGCGTTGATAAACCCACCGGATTCCTGAACCATACAGCGGTGGATGATGCCAGCTGGACATGGGGCAATCTGGGCTATGTGGCCACAGGCGCTGCGGGCGATTTCAGCGCGGTTGATCCTGCCGATGCGATCATCGATCTGGTCTATGCGTTGAATGCCGAATACCGCGCCGGTGCAACCTTTGTGATGAATTCCAAAACCGCCGGCGCGGTGCGCAAAATGAAAGACGCGGATGGCCGTTTCCTCTGGTCTGACGGTATGGCTATGGGCGAGCCTGCGCGCTTGATGGGGTATCCCGTGCTGATTGCCGAAGATATGCCCGATATTGCCGCCGATGCGCTGGCGATTGCCTTTGGCGATTTTGGTGCGGGTTATACCATTGCCGAACGCCCTGATCTGCGCGTGCTGCGCGATCCGTTTAGCGCCAAGCCGCATGTTCTGTTCTATGCCACCAAACGTGTTGGTGGTGATGTCAGCGATTTTGCCGCGATCAAGCTGCTGAAATTCGCAGTCAGCTAGGCAACCAGTTCAGCCTTTCCTTGTTTGAGGGGGGCTGCGGGTGTGCGCCGATCATTTGCGTTGTCTAGCTGCTTTCCTCCGTCCGAGCAGCGCAATGGCGCACACCCGATTGGACGGAAACGATTTATTCCGGAGAGTTCTTATGATGTTAATCGAGCAGACATCAGTGCCCGCAAGCGCACTGCCTGTTGATCAATTTAAAGACCATTTGCGCCTTGGAACAGGGTTTGCCGATGACGCGGTGCAAGACGCGGTGCTGGAAAACTATCTGCGCAGTGCTATGGCCGCTGTCGAGGCGCGCACGGGTAAAATCCTGGTGTCTCGCCAATTTATGTGGTCGCTAACCGCATGGCGCAGCCTGTCGCAACAGGCCTTTCCGATTGCGCCCGTCAGCGCGATTTCGGCGGTCACGCTGTTGGATCGGCTGGATGTGGCCACGGTGATTGATCCGACCGAATACAAGCTGCAAAAAGATGATCACCGCCCGAAAATACTGTCTATTGGTGGCTGTTTACCGGGTATTACCATCGGTGGCAGTGTCGAAATTGTCTTTACTGCGGGTTATGGCTCCACTTGGGGGGATTTGCCTGCCGATCTGGGCCATGCCGCGATGCTGTTGGCGGCGCATTATTACGAAAACCGCCACATCAATACATTACAGGATGCAGGCATGCCGTTGGGTGTGACCACCTTGATCGAACGCTATCGCACGGTGCGCATTCTAGGGGGGGCAGGCCAATGAATACGCCGCAATTAAACCGGCGTCTGGTTCTGGAAGAACAGGTGCGCACACCAGACGGTGCGGGGGGCTTTGATGTGGTCTGGACGCCGCTGGGAAATCACTGGGCCGAAGTGCGCGCCGGACGTGGCCGTGAAAAAGCGGCTGAATTCGTGATGGTGTCATCTTTGCCCTATCAGATCATCGTGCGTGCAGCCCCTTATAGTGCGCCGTCGCGTCCGAAACCGGATCAACGTTTCAAAGAAGGTTCGCGGATTTTTCGCATTCAGGCGGTTAGCGAAAATGATCCGCAAGAACATTACCTGATTTGCCACTGTAAAGAGGAGGTACCGTCATGAGTTACGGAGTTTCAGCAGCCTTGCAAACCGCTGTTTATGCGCATTTGCAAGCCGATACGGCCCTGACGGCGCTGGTTGGCACTGCGGTTTACGATAACCCGCCCGCCGGTGCGCCGCTGGGCACGTATGTCAGCCTTGGCCCCGAAGACGTCAAGGATCGGTCAACCAAAACCAATCACGGCGCGTTGCATATTCTGACTATCAGCGTGGTCACGGATTTGCCCGGCTTTCAAAATGCTAAAGATGTTGCGGCGGCGGTGAATGACGCGCTGGTGGATGCGCCTCTGGTTTTGTCGCGCGGCCGTCTGGTGTCGATGAATTTCAATCGTGCCACCGCGCGCCGCGTCAGCACCGGAGACATCCGGCGCATTGATTTAACCTTCCACGCACGTGTGGAAGACAACTAATTTTTTTTCTTAACTAGGAGTAAAACCTATGGGTGCCCAAAACGGTAAAGATCTTTTGATCAAAGTAGATATGACAGGTGGCGGTTTGTTTGAAACCATCGCCGGCCTGCGCGCAACGCGTATTAGTTTCAATTCGGAATCGGTGGATGTGACGTCACTGGACAGCCAAGGCGGCTGGCGTGAATTGCTGGGTGGAGCCGGGGTGAAATCTGCATCGATTTCCGGCTCGGGTGTGTTTCTGGACGCCGGATCTGATGAGCGCGCCCGCCAGATTTTCTTTGATGGCGAAACCCCGAATTTTCAGGTGGTTGTACCGGATTTTGGCGTGATCGAAGGCGCCTTCCAAGTGAGTTCTCTGGAATATGCAGGATCGCACAATGGTGAGGCCACTTATGAAATGAGCATGTCATCCGCTGGCGCTTTGACATTCACGGCAGCGATCTAATGGTGAACGCTTGGACGGGGGAAGTTGCGCTGACGCTGGATGGGCACATGCATGTTTGCAAGCTTACGCTTGGTGCATTGGCCGAACTGGAAACAGCGCTTGAGGCCGGAACACTGGTGGAACTGGTGGAACGGTTTGAAAACGGTGCCTTCAGCACCCGCGATGTCTTGGCCCTGATTGTGGCCGGATTGCGCGGGGGCGGCTGGCAAGGCAATGCCAGGGATTTGCTGGCAACAGAAATTGCGGGCGGGCCGCTTGAGGCTGCGCGCGTTGCGGCCGAATTACTGGCCCGCGCGTTTTCGTTGCCAAACGAGGCGGCGGATGACGGGCTTTGATTGGCAGGCATTGATGCGCGCGGGTTTGCGCGCCTCGGTGGCGGGTGGATTGGGGCTAACGCCGGATCAGTTTTGGCGCCTTACCCCTGCCGAACTTTCATTGATGTTGGGGCGCGACAGTTTTCAGGCTCCGATGGGGCGCGGGCGTTTGGCTGAATTGTTAGCCGCCTATCCCGACAAAGAAAAAGGTGAATAAAGATGACATTAGAAGTGGACGGCCTAGACGGGTTTGACAACCAGGTGACCGCTCTTGAACGCACGATTGGATCAGCAACGACAATGACCTCGGCGTTCTCAAGTGAACTTGCCAAAATGAATATGTCAATGAACCACACAGGCAATAGCGTGGATGGATTGTCACGCGGGATTAGCCGCGGTTTACGCAGTGCGTTTGACGGTTTGGTTTTTGACGGGCTTAACCTGTCGGACGCTTTGAAAAAAGTTGCCAATTCGATGATCAATGCGGCGTATTCCGCTGCAATTAATCCTGTCACCAATCACTACGGCGGTTTGCTTGCCACGGGGATTGGTGCGCTCTTGGGGCCGGGGGCGGCGTTTGCCAACGGTGCCGGATTTTCTCAAGGCCGTGTGATGCCCTTTGCTAATGGTGGGGTGGTCTCTGGGCCGACGTTGTTTCCGATGCGTGGTGGCAGCGGCTTAATGGGCGAAGCAGGCCCCGAAGCGATCATGCCACTGACGCGCGGTGCAAATGGCCGTTTGGGCGTGGAAGCGAATGGCGGCGGGCGCACAATCAATATCACCATGAATATCAGCACCCCCGATGTTGTCGGGTTCCAAAGATCACAATCCCAAATTGCCGCGCAGCTATCGCGCGCTTTGGGCCGTGGTCAGCGTAATCGTTAGGAGGAAAGAAAATGGGATTTCATGACGTAAGATTTCCAGCAAGCCTAAGCTTTGGGTCGCAAGGCGGCCCCGAGCGGCGCACAGATGTTGTGACATTGGCCAATGGTTTTGAGGAAAGAAATACCCCGTGGGCGCATTCGCGCCGGCGTTATAATGCCGGGCTTGGATTGCGCGCACTTGATGATATTGCCGATCTGATCGCCTTCTTTGAGGCCCGTCAGGGCCAGTTGTTTGGATTTCGTTGGAAAGACTGGGCCGATTACAAATCCTGCCAGCCCAGCCATGATGTTCATTTTGAAGATCAGGTGATTGCGATTGGCGACGGGGAAACGCTGACATTTCCACTGGCGAAAACCTATCAATCGGGTGAGGCAAGTTATCAAAGAATCATCACAAAACCCGTTGCGGGCACGGTGGTTGTCGGCGTTCAAGGGGATTTGCTGCAAGAGGCGATTCATTTTGGTGTTGATACAAACACCGGTATTGTCACTTTTGAAACTGCGCCCGATATCGGAGTGGAAATCACTGCCGGTTTTGAATTTGACGTGCCGGTGCGCTTTGATACGGATCGCATCCACACATCTGTTGCGAATTTTCAGGCTGGTGAAGTGCCTGATGTTCCTGTTGTAGAGGTGCGGATCTGATGGCTTTGAATATGGAATTGATGACGCATTTGGAAACAGGGGCAACCACGGTTTGCAATTGTTGGTCACTTGAGCGGCGCGATGGGGTGATTTACGGGTTTACCGATCACGATCTGCCGCTTTCATTTGAAGGATTGGAATTTAAGGCCGATAGCGGCATGTCCGCCAAGGCCTTGCAGCAGATGTCGGGCTTGTCGGTTGATAATTCGGAAGCGGTGGGGGCGTTGTCTGACGCCTCGATTTCCGAAAAAGACATTATTGCCGGCAGGTTTGATGACGCACAGATCAAGATTTGGCTGGTGAATTGGAAAGATGTGGCTGAACGCAGCTTGTTGTTTCGTGGCTCTGTGGGGGAATTGCAACGAAAAGGCAGCGAATTTCATGCCGAATTACGTGGCCTTGCCGAGGCATTGAACCAACCGCAAGGACGCATTTACCATCAGGAATGTGCGGCAATTTTGGCCGATACCCATTGCGGTGTTGATCTTGGTATCTATGGCTATACAGCCGAAATCGCTTTGGAAACCATTGATAAGGCACAGAAATTTACCTTTGAGAATTTGACTGGATTTGATCAGGATTGGTTTGCCAGCGGGCGTTTTACAGTTTTGTCTGGCGCTGCAAGCGGGCTGACGGGGGTGATTAAAACAGATCGCATCATTGGCAATGGCCGTGAAATCGAGCTGTGGGAATCTATTCGTGCCGAGCTAAGCAGCGGCGATTTGGTGCGCTTGGAAGTGGGATGTGACAAACGCAGTGATACCTGCCGATTGAAATTTAATAATCCGGTAAATTTTCGCGGCTTTCCCCATATTCCGGGTGATGATTGGCTGTCCAGCTATCCCGCCAATTCAAGCCTGAACAACGGCGAAAGCATGAACGGTGGCTGATTTTCATAGCAAAGCCATTGGCGAACGCGTTGTGCTTTCGGCTAGAAAGTGGATCGATACACCTTATCGGCATCAGGCGTCCACCTTGGGGGCAGGGGCCGATTGTTTGGGGCTGATCCGTGGCGTCTGGCGGGAAATTTATGGCCACGAGCCGGAATCCATTCCCAACTATTCGCAAGATTGGTCTGAGCCGCAAGGCGAAGAACGCTTGTGGCGCGCGGCCCTAAGACATTTGATTGCAAAGCCCTTAAACGAGGCCGCAAGCGGTGACGTTCTATTGTTTCGGATGCGCGAAACCGGTGTGGCAAAACATTTGGGGTTTTCCGGTAAAATTGGGGATTCCCCGACATTTATTCACGCCTACTCAGGGCACGGGGTTTTGGAAAGCCCCCTTAGCCCCCCTTGGCAGCGCCGGATTGTGGCGCGGTTTTCATTTCCCGAGGAGGGATAAAACATGGCAACTATTCTATTATCTGCAGTTGGTTTCAGTGCGGGCGCCTCCATCGGCGGCGCGGTTTTGGGTCTGTCCGGCGCCGTTATCGGGCGCGCGGTTGGTGCGACTTTGGGCCGTGTCATTGATCAGCGTTTGCTTGGCGGTGGCGCGCAAGCGGTTGAAACCGGAAAAATTGATCGTTTTCGCATTACAGGTGCCTCGCAAGGGGCAGCGATTGCACAGATTTTCGGCCGGATGCGCGTGGGCGGGCAAGTTATCTGGGCCTCACGCTTTAACGAAACCGTCACGACAACTGGCGGCGGCGGTAAAGGCGCGCCTTCCACTCCGAAAACCACACAATATACCTACACCGTAAGCATTGCGATTGCGCTGTGCGAAGGCGAAATTTCGCATGTTGGGCGCATCTGGGCTGATGGTGTGGAAATTGCCCGCGATGATCTGAATTTACGCGTTTATACTGGCAGCGAAATCCAAATGCCTGATCCGAAAATATCAGCAATCGAGGGCGCGGATAAGGCACCGGCCTACCGCGGGATTGCCTATGTGGTAATCGAAGATCTGGATCTGGCCAAGTTTGGCAACCGTGTGCCGCAATTCAATTTTGAAGTATTGCGCCCCGCCCAAAC
>CAMZKY010000277.1 GCA_947311455.1 uncultured Marinosulfonomonas sp.
GGGCAATAATGAGGCAGACCGCCATAAAGAGCGGATCAAGTTGGGACAAGGGCACGGCATCGTATCGCGCCCGACCGAGTTGAAGGATTGGGCAGTGATAACGCAGCTAACAGGCGCATTCGTGCGCGCAGTGCTGGTGGTGATGTTGGTTGCAACGCCATCTATACTTTTGCCGGGCACAAGCTCGGATACCGCACAAATTGTAACTTTCATCGCGATTTTCGCAGCAGGGCTTACTTTTGTAGAGTATGCGTCCGGCTACCCGGGTTTGGTTGAATTCCGTGATGCACCACCTTTTAACCGTGTTCGTTTTATTGCCCTGTTTATGACAGTCTTCTTGATCTCTGTTGTTTCCCGTGGTGTGACGGCCCCTACAACGCTTACCCAATTTGTAACCGCTACAGGCTCTATTATAGGGCAAACCATTGATTTCCCTTATAGCCCCGTTCGTCTGGTTGTTCAGGTTTTGCCCGAAAACACCCCGCCCGAGCACATTGCATTATTACGCACAGCGGCTGGCATTAGTTATCTAATCTCGCTTTTGTCACTCGCAACGTTCCTGATCTTACTACGGCTGTTTGGATGGCCTGCGCGCAATGGTGTCTTTAATGTTTGGATAAATCTTCCAACGTTTGATCCAACCGCAGGTGGTGATGTTGTGGCTAGACTGGAACGCGATGGACGGTTTAATATCGCCCTTGGGTTTTTACTCCCGTTTATTATCCCAACATTTCTGTCGGCAGCCTCAACGCTGTTCAATCCGATTTCTCTTGCATCCTCGCACTCGATGGTGTGGACAATGGCGGTATGGGCCTTTTTACCAGCAAGCATGTTCATGCGCGGAATTGCGTTGAACCGGATCGCAGCAATGATCGACGAAAAACGCCGCCAAGCAACAAGAACCTCGGTGCGCGACGGGTTGTTGCCGGTTTAATTGTTGCGCTTGGTTTTGGGGCCGCACAGGCCGAAACCGTAAGAATTGCCAGTTTCAACACCGAATTGCAGGGCCGAGGCCCAGGCTTGTTGCTGCGCGATATTCGCAAAGGGAACGTGCCGAAGATCAATCAAATTACAAAGATCATTGCGCATGTTGACCCCGATATCATTCTGTTAACAGGCATTGACTATGATTTTTACAATGTCACGCTTGAAGCTTTTGCTGACCTGTTGGAAGCGATGGGCGCGCCTTATCCCTATCAGTTTGCCCGTCGTCCAAATACGGGTTTGGCGACAGGTTTGGATATGGATGGCGACGGAAAAATCAATACAGCACGGGATGCGCAAGGCTATGGGCGGTTTGCGGGTCAAGCCGGCATGGCCATTCTTTCGCGCTATCCAATAGACAGTGACAGGGTGCAGGATTTCTCGGCCTTGCTATGGCTTGATCTGCCAAACGCACATTTGCCCAGTGTGGACGGGCAACCATTTCCATCGGATAAGGCCTTGAAAATGCAACGCCTTTCGTCAAATGCACATTGGGTTGTTCCCGTTGTCATTGCGGAAACACGGCTGAATTTGATGGCTTTTCACCCAACACCGCCAGTGTATGATGGCCCCGAAGATCGCAACGGCTTGCGCAATGGCGATGAAATTGCGCTCTGGTCAACATATCTGAATGGCGGGTTAGGCATGAAACCCGATGGCGCGCCTTTTGTAATTCTGGGTGATGCAAATCTTGATCCCTATGATGGGCAAGGCCGACATGAGGCCATTCATGCATTGATCTCTCACCCATTGGTGCAGGATGTTCAGCCGCGCAGCTTGGGTGCTGTAGCGGCGATGAAAAACCAAGGCGGTGTCAATGAAACCCAACAATCCGATCCGGCGCTTGATACAGTGGATTGGAAAGATGCACGCGGGCCGGGGAATTTACGGGTGGATTATGTGCTACCATCTGTGGGGCTGGACGTTACCAATGCGGGCGTGTTTTGGCCCACGCCGGATGATCCGGATTTTGCCTTGTTGCGGGCGGATGGCAAGGATGCGTCGCGTCATCGACTGGTCTGGATCGATGTTGAAATTGGCCAGAAATAGCGCGCTTTTAAGTGTGTAAAGCGTGTGTATTTGATGTGTCTTGGGCGTGCAAAACGGTTGCATCACGAAGCAAGCAATGGCACACGCCCTTGGTCGGTCAGAATCCAGCAATCGGTGCCTTCGAACACCGCGCAGGTCAGGGCCTTGCCATAACCCGCACCCGTATCAAGATTGATACGATTACCGTAATGCGTGGCCTGATCCACGGGCGTGTGGCCATGCACGATCAAAGCCTCGAACGGATCAAGGTGGTCGTGAAAGGCTTTTCGGATCCAAAGCAAATCGTCCTCGGACTGTTGATTCAATGGGAACTTTGGATTGATGCCTGCGTGCACAAATGCAAGATCGCCAAAGCGGTGCATCAAGGGCATGGATTCCAGAAATTGCAGATGTGCTTTGGGGATCTCTGCGCGGATTTTGGCAATCGGGTGGCTGCCCTGAACACCATAGGATGCAAGTGTCTCTTCACCGCCAAGCCGTGGGTGTAGCCACTCCAATTCGGTGGTTAAGCAAGGATCGTGATAGGTGGGATCATTGATATGGCCTGCAAACATCCGGTCGTGATTGCCCTTAACGGTGAGCCACGGTTTGCCCGCCTTGATGCCATCGATCAACAGTTGGATCACACCTTTGCTGTCTGGCCCGCGATCCGTCAGATCGCCCAGGTGCACAGTGGGGGCCGATGTATCGCCCTGCATTGCCATATCCGCCTCGATTAACGCATGGGCCTTTTGTAATTTATCCAAGTATCCGTGAATGTCGCCAATCGCATATACGCGCATGTGAAATATCCCTGTTTTTGGTGATTGGATAGAAAACCAAGCCGCGTGTCCAGAGCCTTTTGGAGCAGATAACCGATGTATGTATTCAAACTGATAACGATTCTATTATTCCGGAATAATAGAAATCGTTTTTTACCATTTGCTAATCAGGCAAAAGGGGCTGCTCGAACCGCGCCCTAGCCACCAGCGTTCAAGGCTTGCGCTAAGGCTTGTTTCAATAGGGTGGGTTTAAAATCGGGTAACAGCTCGTTTAACCGGCGATTACTTAACTGGTGTGGTTTGCTCCATAAATAACGCATTTCCAAAATGTATTTGGCCAGTTTCCAGAACGGTTTGGCGATCTGTATAGGCAGCCAGCCCAGTTGTTTGAGTTTAATATTACGGCCCAAAACGGCTTCTATTTCGCCGCATAGTTCATTCCCCGTTATCGCATAGCCTTCAAAAGGCACATCACAGAACAAAGGCAATTCATCGCGGTTTTCGGCCAGCAATACGGCGGCGCGGGCCACGTCCGGCAACCACGCCCAGGCATGCACGGCATCGGGATCACCCGGATAGATGAATTTTCCTTTATCCAGCTTTGGCGTCAGCATCATATCAAACCAGTTGCCCGAGGGTTCGGTATCAATGAAATCTCCCGCGCGGATGATGATGGTTTTCACGCCCGCGTCTTTATAGGCACGCTCCATTTCAATACGCACGCGGCCCAGCCCGTTGGTGGCGCGGTGCGGGGTGTTTTCGTCATATATATCGGGCGCGTTTTCTCCGAACACATAAACATTGCCCGGAATGATCACTGCAGCCCGGCTTGATTTGGCGGCGGCAATTACTTTGCGGGTGATTTCTGGCACGTCTTTGGCCCAGTCCGGATATTGCGGGTTCCACGCGTTGACGATCACGTCCATACCCTGAGCCGAGGATTCTAGAATTCCGGAATCGCGGTTATATTGATGCACTTCCCACTCAAAGGTTTCAAAAGCTTTGGTCGTGTGGCGGCCAAAGCGGCCTGTGCCGCCAAGGATAAGTACGGATTTTGTCATGGCATTGCTCCTGAATTGCATATCTGCCATCAATCTATCCATTCAAAATAAGATAGTAATTGCGAAAAAATGGATATTAGGTATTCATATATGAATGGAAAAATCGCTTACATCCCTTGATTGGTCATTGATCCAATCCTTTCTGGCTGTCGCCGAAACCGGATCTCTTTCTGCTGCGGCGCGTAAAATTGGGGCCAGTCAGCCAACCCTTGGCCGCCAGATTAAACAAATCGAATCACAGCTGAATGCATCCCTGTTTCACCGAAACTCGCGTGGCTTTACCCTCACGTTCACCGGCGAAAATCTGATGCCACATGCGCGGGTTATGCGCGATGCTATCAATCAAATTGCACTTACAGCCGCCGGACAAACCCAAACCCTAACTGGCACGGTGCGCATCGCCGCCAGCGAATTTGTTTCAGCCTATGTTCTACCCAAGATTATTGGCCATTTACGGCAGACATTCCCTGAAATAACGATTGATCTTGTGGCCAATGATGCCAGCGAAAACCTTTTGTTTCGCGAGGCCGATATCGCTTTGCGCATGTATCGCCCAACCCAGCTGGATGTGGTTACCAAACATATTGGTGACTTGTCGCTTGGGATGTTTGCCAGCGTTGATTATCTAAATCGCAAAGGGCGACCGAAAACCACCGCGGATATTTTTAATGGGCATGATCTGGTTGGCTATGATCAGGATGAGCAAATTATCCTTGGAATGCGACAGATGAACATGGCAGCACAGCGCGACTGGTTTGCCACCCGGTGTGATAATTCAGCCGCCTACTGGGAGCTGGTGCGTGCAGGGTGCGGTATCGGGTTTTCGCAAACCCATATCGGGAAGAATGACCCGGATGTCGAGCAAATATTGCACGATACCCCAATCCCGCCCCTGCCGATCTGGTTAACCGCACATGAAGCCATGCGCCATACCCCGCGTATTCGTCGCGTGTGGGAGGCCTTGGAAACCGGAATAAAAAGCTTCGTTTCTTGACCCGTCACCCACAAACAGATAAGCGAAAGTGACCCAATAAATCCAAGGAAAATGCAGATGAGCAACCCAACGCTTCTTATTCTTGCCGGTGACGGTATCGGCCCCGAAGTTATGGTCGAAGTGACCAAAATTATTGATTGGTTTGGTGCCAAACGTGATTTGAAAATTGATGTCAGCGAAGATCTGGTTGGCGGTGCGGCCTATGATGTGCATGGCACGCCTCTGGCAGATGAAACCATGGCCAAAGCCCAAGAGGTGGATGCGGTTTTGTTGGGGGCTGTTGGCGGCCCGAAATATGACGATCTGGATTTTTCCGTAAAACCCGAACGCGGCCTTTTGCGCCTGCGCAAGGAAATGGATCTGTTCGCCAATCTGCGCCCCGCACAATGTTTTGACGCGTTGGCCGATTTTTCATCCCTGAAAAAGGAACTGGTGGCTGGCCTTGATATTATGATCGTGCGCGAACTGACCTCGGGCAGCTATTTTGGAGAACCTCGCGGCATATTCGAGGAAAATGGCGAACGTGTTGGCATCAATACACAGCGCTATACCGAAAGCGAAATTGATCGCGTGGCGCGCGCAGCATTCGAGCTGGCCCGCAAACGCGATAACCGCCTGTGTTCGGTTGAAAAGGCCAATGTCATGGAAAGCGGCATTCTGTGGCGCGAGGTGGTTACAAAAATTGGTGCCGCGGATTATCCCGATGTAGAGCTGTCGCACATGTATGCCGACAACTGCGCCATGCAACTGGTGCGTAATCCAAAACAGTTTGACACCATCGTCACCGATAACCTGTTTGGCGACATCCTGTCGGATTGTGCCGCGATGCTGACAGGATCGTTGGGCATGTTGCCGTCTGCCAGCCTTGGGGTGCCCATGGAAAACGGCAAACCCAAAGCCATGTATGAGCCGGTGCATGGCTCCGCCCCTGATATCGCCGGTGAAGGCAAAGCCAACCCTTGCGCCTGTATCCTAAGCTTTGCCATGGCGCTGCGCTATTCCTACAACGAAGGGGCCGAAGCCGATCGTCTGGAAGCGGCTGTTGAACAAGTGTTGGCTGATGGGGTGCGTACCGCCGATTTGATGCAGGCAGGCGCTGCGTCGCCAGCAAGCACCAGCGAAATGGGCGATGCGGTGATTGCCGCGCTTGAAGCGAGCCTATAAAATTATATCAAAGATCTGGAAATCCAAGGCGGTTTGAATAACTGCCTTGGATTGAATTTTTGCGAGTATTCGGCGATAAATGAATAGATTAGTCCAAACATTTAAGAGCCGTCTAATAAACCTGAAAATATATTTCCTATTTATGAGCACACAATTATCACGCGCTGGATGTTTGGGCGCTTTGGTTATGTTCGTAATGTTTTCGTTCGCGCTAATGTCGGTGTGTATTCTCCCCTATCTAGGGGTTCCTCTGCCTGCTGATCTTTTTGACGAGGATAAAACTACATCTAATATGGATGCTAGCGTTTTACTTGTGCTCCCCATGATTTGGCTTATAGGAACCCTTTTGTGGGGCAAGATCAAGTTTGGGAATAGAACAAATGCGTTGGTGGCGCTTTTACATCGCCGTGATCCGCGATCTACTGCCTATTGGATGAAGAATTGGGATAGAGGCCAGTATTCACCAGGCGCTTTTTTGTGGTTTTTGGCGGTGATTGGTTGGGCTATTATTCTTCTTGTACCGTTGGGTTTGTTTGGTTTGTTGGTCGGGCTTGACTAGCTTTGAAATTGCAAAGTGTTAGCGCATTGATTGTCCTACTCCCCTAGGGCAGTAGAACAATCAAATCCGCGTTTGTAGCCTTGACCTCGGCTGGGAACACGTCATTCTACCGAGATGTCCGATCTGGAAATCATAGTGAGCGCAGAGCCGTTTTTGGCAAATATCACTCCGCAAAAATGGGATGCCTGCGCCTGTCCGGAATCCGCAGATGGTGCGCGTCCGATTGATCCGTTCACCACCTATCGTTTTCTGAGTGCGCTTGAAACCAGCGGATCGGTGGGGCACGGCACCGGCTGGCAGCCCCATTATCTGATTGCGCGCCAAGACGGTGAAATCATCGCCACTGCGCCGTGTTACGCCAAATCGCATTCGCAAGGTGAATATGTTTTCGATCATTCATGGGCCGATGCCTATCAGCGGGCAGGGGGTCACTATTATCCAAAACTGCAAATTGCTGTGCCGTTCACCCCGGTTACGGGGCGGCGATTGCTTACCAAACCTGAATACGAGGTTTCGGGTGCAAATGCGTTGTTGCAGGCGGCAATTCAAGTGGCCCAAAACAAGCAATTGTCGTCGATACACATTACTTTTTGCACCGAAGAGGAAAGCAAGTTAACGCAAAATATAGGTTTGATGCCGCGCATTGGTCAGCAATTTCACTGGCTGAACAAAGGCTACAAAAGCTTTGACGATTTCACCGCTGATTTATCGTCGCGCAAGCGCAAGAATATCCGCCGCGAACGGGCTAAGGCGCAGGGATTTGGCGGAGAAATCCATGCTTTTTCCGGAGATGAAATTACCCAAGAGCACCTGGATGCCTTTTGGCAGTTTTACCAAGATACAGGCGCGCGCAAATGGGGCACGCCTTATCTGGCCCGCGGGTTCTTTGATCTGGAAACCGTTGATCTACGCAATGATATACTGCTGGTTCTGGCACGGCGCGAAGGGAGGTGGGTGGCGGGGGCCTTGAATTTTATCGGGGCGGACACGCTATTTGGCCGCTATTGGGGTTGCACAGAACATCATCCCGCCCTGCATTTTGAACTGTGCTATTATCGCGCTATTGAATATGCGATAGAACACGGCCTCGGTAAAATCGAGGCCGGCGCACAGGGCGAGCACAAATTGGCGCGTGGCTATTTACCTGTTGCGACCCACTCAGCCCACTGGATTGCCAATGACGGGTTTCGCGATGCGGTGGCGCAATTTTTGGAACACGAGCGCGAGGCCATAGGGGAAGACATCGAGATCATGA
>CAMZKY010000278.1 GCA_947311455.1 uncultured Marinosulfonomonas sp.
GCAGATCCTCAATATTAAACCGCGCGCCCAACCCTACGCCAAGCGCCTGTTGCAGATCGTTGATTTCGTTGTTGGTGCCGATTTTGGAGGAGGCCGCGCCCAGCACGTTGAGGATTTTACCGCGCAGGGGCAGCAAGGCCTGTGTTTTGCGATTGCGTGCCATTTTGGCCGAACCGCCCGCAGAATCCCCTTCCACGATGAACAGTTCGGTGCCTTCGGACGAGTTGTTCGAACAATCCGTCAGCTTGCCAGGCAGGCGCAATTTTTTGGTGGCGGATTTGCGTTGGGTTTCTTTTTCGGCGCGGCGTTTCAAACGCTCGTCCGCGCGCAGCACCAGATAATCAAGTATCGCGCCTGCTGATTTCGTATCGGATGCTAACCAGTTGTCAAAGTGATCGCGCACCGCGTTTTCAACCATTTTAAGGGCGGATTCATTTGACAAGCGGTCTTTGGTTTGGCCCACGAATGAAGGCTCGGCAATAAAGATCGAAATCAAGGCGCAGCCGCCTGTGGTCAGATCGTCGCGCACGATGTTGGCGGCTTTTTTGTTATTCACCCGTTCGCCGTAAGCGCGGATGCCTTTCAGGATCGCGGCCCAAAAGCCGCCTTCGTGGGTGCCACCGTCGCGGGTGGGGACGGTGTTACAGTAGGAATTCAGGAAACCGTCGCGCACCGGTGTCCAGTTGATCGCCCATTCCACCGATCCCGGTTCGCCGAATTTTTCCTGAAAATCAACTTTTCCAGAGAATGGCTTTTCCGCGTAAACGGCGGCGTCGCCCATGACCTCGGCCAGATATTCGGCCAGCCCGCCGGGGTAGTGGAATTTGGCCTCCATCGGGGTGTCGCCATCGGCAATCGCGGTTTTCCAGCGAATTTCAACGCCGGAAAACAGAAACGCCTTGGAACGCACAAGTTCGTGCAGGCGCGAGGGTCTGAATTTAAGCTTGCCAAAGATTTCAGCATCGGGGTGAAAGGTTACGGTGGTGCCGCGCCGATTGGGGGCAGCGCCGACTTTGGCAATCGGGGCCAAGGGCAACCCGCGTGAAAATTCCTGACGGTAAAGCTCGCGGTTGCGGGCAACTTCGACGATCATCACATCGGACAGGGCATTGACCACCGAGGAGCCAACCCCGTTTAGCCCGCCGGAGGTGGCGTAGGCCTTGCCGGAAAATTTGCCGCCGGCGTGCAGGGTGCAAAGAATGACCTCAAGCGCGGATTTGTCGGGGAATTTGGGGTGTGGATCAATGGGGATGCCACGGCCATTGTCGCGGATGGTGATGGAATAATCATCATGCAATTCAATTTCAATGCGGTTGGCATGGCCCGCGACGGCCTCGTCCATCGAGTTGTCCAGCACTTCGGCCACCAAATGATGCAGCGCGCGTGAATCTGTGCCGCCGATATACATGCCAGGGCGTTTGCGCACGGGTTCCAGCCCCTCAAGCACTTCGATCGAAGAGGCGTCGTAGGTTTCTGTTTCTTGGTCGGAGAGAAGATCGTTGGACATATGGGCTGCTCTTGTTTTGTTTTCACACAGTTTAGAGCATTGCGGGGGATGGGGGCAATGGGGCGTGGGCGAAATTATGCCCGCGCGGCACGGGTATCAAGGTAGCGTTGCAAGCCTTTGGCATAGGTGGGGGCGGTTTTGCGGGCGGTTTTGTGGAGCTTCAGGAAATGGCGCGGGCGGATATTGTTGCGCAGCAGTTCCAACTGCACTTCGCGGTAGAGTTTGGCCTGCGCGATGGTTTGCATGGCGGGGTGGCCGCCAAAGGGCAAGGGGATCAGGGTTATTTTTGGAAACAGGCCTGCCAGAATTGCGGCGTGCCGGGCATCGATTTTGCGGTCGGGATCATAGATTAGTGCACCGCCCAGCCCGCGGCGCGGTTTGTGGCGTAAGGTTTCCAGGGATTGGTCAAGCTGCGCGGCCTCGGCCAAATAGCGGGTTTCAAACGGAACGGCTTCAGGGAAAATACTGCTTTGCGGAGAGACCAGCACAACGCGGTGGGTGCGCAGGGCGCGCGAAAACAGCAACGCGCCATAGCCGCCCATGGAAAACCCGATGGTGTTGATGTGGTCATAGGGTTGGGTAAAGGCGTGCAAGGCGGTGTGAATGGCAGGCAAATCGGGGCTGAGGAACCAGTCATTGCGCGATGAGTGAATTGTAAGAAAGGCAGTGTTATGTGCGGCGAAAAAACCTGAGGGTTGCGGATCAGGAAACCCGTTTCGATTTTTGCGCCAATGGTCGAAACTGACCACAAGGCGCGCATGGTGCGGATTATAGCAGGTGATGCGAATATGATCGGTTTCAAGAACTGTGGTTTTGGTTTGCGTCACATGCGGGCCTGTTTGTTTTTTGGATACTCTAATCAGGTAACTGTTTAGTTCCACAGTCTTCTGGATTATACTACAATGACCTTCAGGAGGTTGATCTATGGGCAGTATACACCACGCTAACGCCAAGACAACGGCGCGAGTTCGAAAAGAAATACAAGTCTCTTCGGAGACGGTCGCTGA
>CAMZKY010000279.1 GCA_947311455.1 uncultured Marinosulfonomonas sp.
GCGTCTTTAGGCATGTCCAAAGAAACGATGGAATACCATCACGATCTGCACCACAACGCCTATGTTACCAACGGTAACAACCTGATCAAAGGCACCGAATGGGAAGGCAAATCCCTTGAGGAGATCATCACCGGCACATACGACGCCAGTGCAACCGCACAAAACGGCATTTTCAACAATGCCTCGCAACACTGGAATCACAGCCAATTCTGGGAAATGATGGGGCCAAATTCTGGCGCGATGCCCGGCGATCTGGAAAAACGTATCACTGATGCGTTTGGATCTGTTGATGAATTCAAATCACAATTTTCTGCCGCTGGCGCAGGCCAGTTTGGTTCCGGCTGGTGCTGGTTGGTCGTTGACACAGACGGCACGTTGAAAGTGACAAAAACCGAAAATGGTGTGAACCCACTTTGCTTTGGCCAAACCGCGCTTTTAGGCTGTGATGTGTGGGAGCATTCCTACTACATCGACTATCGCAATGCGCGCCCCAAATACCTGTCCAACTTTCTGGACAATCTGGTGAACTGGGAAAATGTTGCCGCACGTCTTGCCAGCGCATAATTGATCACCATATGAAACGGGCGGGGGTGCGGTATCGCGCCCCCGTATTAAATTTACTGATCCGTAGCGGAGAAAAATCAATGGGCTATACATTGGACAAAACAATCACCGGTTCGGATATGGCAAGTGTCGAAGCATTGGTGCGCGAAGCGTTGCTGGCCAAAGGTTTTGGCGTTTTAACCGAAATCGATGTGACAGCCACGATGAAAAAGAAACTGGATGTGGATATGCCCGGATATAAAATTCTGGGGGCGTGCAATCCTAAACTGGCCCATTCGGCCATTGAACTGGAATCCAAAATCGGCGCGATGCTGCCTTGTAATGTGATCCTGCGCGAAACAGACGCCGGAATCGAAGTCAGTGCGGTTGATCCCGTGGCCTCGATGCAAGGCGTTGATAATAGCGAACTGCCCGCATTGGCAGGGCAGGTGCGCGACATGATGCAACAGGTGATTGACGCGCTGTAGCTGGGTTAATTGTCAGCGCTGTCGATATCCGCCAATAGCGCGGGCACGGTTCCAACCACGCAATACATGGCTGCCAGGGTTTCACTGGCAAAGCCTTGCGCAATGGTGTGTTCCAGTAGCGCGATCAATGTGTCCCAATAGCCGTTGATATTAAGCAAATAGATCGGTTTTTCATGCAAGCCAAGTTGCCGCCATGTCAGGATTTCAAAGAATTCGTCCAAAGATCCGGCACCACCGGGCAAAACCACGATAACGTCTGAATTCATATACATCACCTTTTTACGCTCATGCATGTTTTCAGTGATAATAAAACTGGTCAGATCACGCTTGCCGACCTCGCGCTTGAACAAATGCTCTGGAATCACGCCAAAGGTTTGCCCATCTGCGGCTTGCGTTGCAATAGCAACTTCGCCCATTAACCCGACGTCGCCAGCGCCATAAACCAAACGCCAGTTTTGCGCAGCAATCATCGTGCCAAGCTCTCCAGCTGCTTGTTTGTAAGCAGGATCGTTTCCAGAGCGTGATCCGCAGTAAACGCAAATCGATTTTGTGTAAGTTAGTGACATTTCCAAATTCTTTTTATTGTGCCTTTTGACCAAAGCTATCGCCCTTGATACTGTTATACAAGATCGCCTGAACGCGGGGCGAATATTGGGGAAAAGCAATGGCAAATGGGTCATCTCTCACGAAGAAAAATGCGGGTATAATTGTTGCTTTGTTAATAGGTGCCGCCGGGGTAAGTTATGTTTCTTTGAAACGTGATCCTGTTGGCGATCCTGTGGCACCGATTGCACAATTAGGCCAGCAAACAGGCATCAAAGCGGAGCCAGAAAAAACAACTGAAGCCATCGCATCATCCAGTGTCTCTACTCCCGAAACCTCACAAATAGAAACGGATGTTGCGCAGGCTTTAGTATACCCGGCACCGGTTTTTGATATTGTGAGGGTTGAAGCAGAAGGCACATCTTTGATCGCTGGAACAGCTGAGCCAAATTCGGTGGTTCGAATTTTGTTGGATGGGCAAGAACTTGCAAAAATTACTGCAGATGCCCAAGGAAAATTTGTAGCCTTTGTTGAAATTACGGCCAAAGAGAGTGCGCAAAATGTGACGCTCGAAATGAAAGTCGGGGATGCTGATGTGGTGGTATCGGACGATATTGTGATCCTCGCACCGAAAGTGCCCGCCCCTGTTGTGGTGGCCGAGGCCGAACCGCAAGCTGCAGCTCCGATTGCACAAAACCCAAGCGTTGTGCCCAATGAAATTGCTGAACCGATTATTGCCGCTATAATAGAGCCAAATGAGAACAGCACAAATGAAACACCCGTGACGCCAAATGGGTTGGAAACCGAAGAAGAAAATCCTGCACCGAAGTTACCAAATGGAACCGTGCCAGCAGAAGTAGCAAGCCTTCCTGATTTTAATGTGGCTTCTGCTGAACAAAACCCTCTGGCACCCCCATCTAGCGTTACAAGGAACAGTGGACAGCCAAATGTAACGGTAACACCTAACATCACAGAGGCTACGCCTGACGCGGTTTCCGTGCAACCCGTCGAAGAAGCCCCCAAAACGCTACCCAAAACAGAAACGATTGTTGCGGCGCAGGAAATTACAGGTTCGACGCGTCGCCCCACTGTCTTGTTAGCAAATCGTGATGGCGTTCAAGTTTTACAATCGGGTGGTGCAGGGCCAAAGATTCAAGAAAACGTTGTGATCGATAGTATATCTTATGATGATAGCGGCGAAGTGCTGTTAGCTGGGCGCGGAACAGGCGACGGATTTGTGCGTGTCTATCTAAACAATGCCCCAATCAAAACCACGATCATCGCAGAAAACGGTGCATGGCGTACACCTTTGCCAAATGTTGATTCCGGTATTTATACATTACGCATTGATCAGGTTGATCAGGCGGGCAAAGTGACGTCACGTGTTGAAACGCCATTTAAACGAGAATCCGCCGAGGTTTTGAGTGCTGCGCAAGAAGTCGTCGCCCAATCAACAGCGCCGGTTATCAGCGACGCCCCCGCCAGCCAAAGCGCGGAAGCCCCCCCCCAAATTCCCGCATTGGTGCAAACCCTACCCGCACCAGCTGCGCCGGTGGCCCCGAAAATTGTGGCGGTCACCGTGCAACCCGGGGCGACCCTTTGGGCAATTGCGCGGGACAAATACGGCAGCGGTACCATGTATATGCAAGTGTTCGAGGCCAACCGCGACCGCATTCGCGACCCTGATCTGATTTACCCCGGACAGGTTTTTACGGTTCCGCAATAGTTTGTTACTCTTGTTGGATTTGCTCTGGTAATCAGTCTCTTGCGTGATTACGTTTGGTATTCTCTTTAAACAGGAATATCCAATGGCCAGCCGCATTACCAAAACCGAATTTTCCGCCGAAGAACGCCGCCAAAACTGGCAAACTGTGCGTAAAGTGGTGCCCTATCTGTGGCCCGACGGGCAGGACTGGGTGAAAAAGCGGGTGGTGATTGCCATGGCGCTATTGTTTCTATCCAAGCTGATATCGGCGGGCACGCCTTTTTTCTATCGGTATGCAGTTGATTTACTGGCGGGCGAATCTTCTGGTCCAGCGATGTTGCTGGCATTGGGGGCGGTGGGCCTGACGTTGGCTTATGGTATGGCCAAGCTGATGGCTGTCGGGTTTCAGCAATTGCGTGATGTGGTGTTTGCCAAGGTTGGGCAGCGGGCGTTGCGTTTGCTGGCGCTTGAAACCTTTCAGCACATGCACCGCCTATCTATGCGCTATCATATCACCCGCAAAACGGGTGGGCTTAGCCGGATCATTGAACGTGGGGTCAAAGGGGTGGAATTTCTGCTGCGGTTTATGCTGTTCAGCATGGGGCCGTTGATTCTTGAATTGAGCATGATTTCAATTGTTTTATTCTATATCTATGATGTTTGGTATCTGGCCGTTGTTGTGATTACCATCTGGCTTTATGTGATCTTCACCTTTCGTGTTACCGAATGGCGGGTGCGTATCCGTAAGGAGATGAATGATCAGGATGCAGACGCCAATCAAAAGGCCATCGACAGCCTGCTTAATTTTGAAACTGTAAAATATTTTGGCGCCGAAGCCCGCGAGGCGGCGCGGTATGATTCCTCGATGGAGAAATACGTGGCTGCGGCGTTGAAAACGTCTTACACATTGGCGTTCTTGAACTTTGGCCAGTCCATTCTGATCACCGGCGGGTTAACGGCGGTGATGGTCATGGCGGCGTTCGGGGTTCAAAATGGCACTCTGACCGTTGGTGATTTTGTCATGGTGAATGCCTATATGATCCAGATCACCATGCCGCTTAACTTTTTAGGCACGGTTTACCGAGAAATTCGTCAGTCCTTGGTGGATATGGGTGAAATGTTTCGACTGCTTGAACAACCGGCCGAAGTGCAGGACAAACCCGATGCCGTGCCTTTGCAGGTGCCCCGTGGCGAAATACGGCTTGAGGATGTGTATTTTGGTTATAGCCCTGATCGCCCGATCCTGAAGGGCGTAAGCCTGACGGTGGGGGCGGGGCAAAATATTGCCATTGTTGGCCCGTCGGGCAGTGGTAAATCTACCATCGGGCGGTTGTTGTTCCGGTTTTATGATGTCAACAAAGGTGCGCTGCGGATTGACGGGCAAGACGTGCGGGATGTGACACAGGTTAGCCTGCATTCGCAAATCGGTGTGGTGCCACAAGACACCGTGCTGTTTAATGACACAGTTCTTTATAACATCGCCTATGGTCGCCCCGAGGCAAGCCGCGCCGAGATAGAAGACGCGGCCAAAGCTGCTAAAATCCATGATTTTATTTTATCACTCCCCGATGGGTATGAAACAACTGTAGGAGAGCGAGGCCTGAAATTATCCGGTGGCGAAAAACAAAGGGTCGGAATTGCCCGCACCTTGTTGAAAAACCCGCCGATCCTGTTGCTGGACGAGGCCACCTCCGCGCTGGATACCCAGACCGAGCGCGATATTCAAGATAGCCTACAGGAAATGGGGCAGGGTCGTAGTGTTATCATGATTGCGCACCGTCTCTCAACTATTGCCGACGCGGATCTAATTGTAGTTTTGGAAGATGGCAAAATTGTTGAGCGTGGAAAACACGATGAACTGCTGGAGAACCAAGGCCGATATTACGCAATGTGGCATCGTCAACAAGCAGATGAAAAGGTGCTTTCCTAGAGGCTAGATTTCTAACTTCTGTGCGAATAAACCCTATTCAGCTGCCTGGATCGGTGCCTTATCGGTGCCTTTTTCGATTTCGTCAGGTTCCGATTGTTCTATGGGTTTAATCTTTTGGGACAAAACCTTTTTTATGTCTTCTACGTTCAGCTCGTCATCATCGTCTATATCGCTATCTTCCGGGATGCTTTGATCGTCGTTTGAAACCGCACAATAATCATCCGTGCCCCACAATATTTCTGGCGATTTAATCCGGCGGTTTGCACGGTTTAGTTTGATATCCCGTCGCGCCTTATTGTTACGCCCTGAAATGATAGCCTTAAGCCAATTGCCAGAACCATACGCACCTTTGCCAACCCATACCCGAAGTGCCAGCATGGAGGGGGTGAATACTAATGTCAGCACAGTTGCAATCCCAAGGCCGAATACAATGGCTGTGGCCAGCTGTTTCCACCACAAGGCGGTAGGGCTATCAATGCTGTAACCTCCGTTGAAAAAATCAAGCGATAGACCATACATCATCGGGGCCAAACCAGCCATGGTGGTAATGGTGGTTAACAGAACCGGACGAAGGCGATCTTGGGCGGTGCGGGCAATGGCCTCTAATCGTGGCATGAAGCCAGAATATTCCTGATAGGTATCGATCAAAACAATGTTGTTGTTCACCACAATTCCAGCAAGCGCCACAATCCCCGTTCCGGTCATGATCATGGAGAAAGTTTGCTCCATTACCATCATGCCGATCAGAACGCCGGTTGTTGATAGAACCACAGCCAATAGAACCAGTACAGAATTATAGAAACTATTAAATTGTGCCAGCAGGATGATGAACATCAGCCCAAGCGCGCCTAAAAAGGCTTTGCCAAGGAATGCGCCGGTTTCTTTTTCTTCATCATTTGAACCGGACCATTCCCAAGAAATACCATCCGGCAAAGGGTTATCGGTGCTAAGCCACGAGGTAATCACCGCAATCCGTTCGTTGGCATTGATCGGGATTTCTTTGTCATTTCCATCCTCGTCGGTTTCAATTTTGATTTGGCCATCAATCACATCGGCTTTTACATCGAAATAACGCTGCTGGCCTTTACGATTGATTTCACCGAGTTTCCGAACAGGTTTACGGGTGATAAAGTTTGCCAAGGGGATCAATCCATCGCGGGTGCGAACGCGCAGGGTATCGAGCGTTGAAAGCACTCTGTCTTTTTCAGGAAGGCGCACGCGGATTTCGATTTCTTCATCGGATGAATCTATGCGCATCGTGTCTAGCAAGATACCACGCGTTACCAACTGCACCATGGCGCCCACGGTGCGCACATCAGCCCCGTATCGACCGGCTCTTTCAACATCCACATCAATTTGTTGGTCAATCCCGGGAAGGGGGCGGGTGTCTTCAATATCTGTAAGAGCTTGAATGGTGCCGAATTTTGTCGAAACAATAGCCGCGGCTTTGTTCAAATCTTCCCAGCTATCGCCTTTCAGGCGCAATTGGATTGGTTTGCCAGAGCTGGGCCCACGCGACATTTTAAGGATTTCGGTCTTGATACCCGGGATATGGGTAAGGCGTTCTTTAAGGTTCTGGATGACCAGATCACCGTCAAGTTCGGCGATGTCTGATCTTTCAGACCAAGGCACAAGCTCGATTTGGACACGTCCGATGGTGTCTCGCGGGGCATTCGCGCCCGAGGTGTTAACATTTAATCCACCACGTCCTGCAAAGGCAAAGGCGCTTTGAACACCTGGTGTATTTAGAATAACATCTTCGACCTGCTTCACCATCGCATCTTTTTCTTTCAGCGAAAGATTGCCGCGCTGAAGAACAAAAACGATGGCTTGCTCAGGTTCGGAGGCAACAAAAAATTCAGTGCCTAGGTTGTTTTCCTTAAAGGTTTGAAAGACGGTAGCAACAAATAAAACCACCACTACAATCGTCGCAACAGGCATAATTGGATTGCCTGTCAGGAACCGGATGACCCAACCGAACCATGAACGTGCATACCCGGCTTGAACGCGCTTTTCCTTGCGGGTGATCTTTGCGGCACCAAGGGTAATCGAGGCCAAAACGGTTGCCAGAAGAAATGGTGCCGATTGAAGCAATACCGTAAGCGCAATTCCCATCGAGCCAGGATTTTCTGTTTTAATATTACTGATCAACGTGCCAAGTGGCGGGATGTAGTCAGGGTTAAGGCCCGTCATTGCGCCAACAAAAACCAGATACAGTGCACCAATGGCCAACGCTGCGCGTACGATCCAAGGCAATGGCTTTAGCAGTTTTGAGACCTCGGAAAATGCGCGCGCCATATTTCCGGTAACGCCCCCCATTACGGGCAAATATACCAATGCCACAACAAGGGATGCGGTTAAAACAAAAATCAAAGTAACAGGCAGCATGCCCATAAATTGTCCTGCAACTCCGGGCCAGAACAACATTGGCAAAAAGGCGCAAAGCGTGGTTGCCGTTGACGAAACAATGGGCCAGAACATGCGTTTGGCCGCGTCTACATATGATTGCATCGGGCTAGCACCCTCAGCGGCGCGCCGATCCGCGTATTCCACCACCACAATCGCCCCGTCCACCAGCATCCCAACGGCAAGGATAAGCCCGAACATCACAATGTTAGAAACGGTGATGCCCATCAACGACAACAGCACAAAACAAAGCAGGAACGATGTTGGAATAGCAAACCCAACCAAAAGCGCGGAGCGGGTACCAAGAGACGCCAAAACCACGATCATAACCAGTGCGATGGCCGTCAGAACCGAGCCTTCCAATTGGCGAACCATCGAGCCAACAATGCGCGATTGGTCATTTGATGTGCCAACATTAACCGAAGCTTTCAGTTCGGGTGACCATTTGGCTTGCTCTTGTTCCACAACATCTTTGACCAATTCGGCCGTATCAATAATGTTAAAGCCTTTGCGTTTCGAAACCTGCAAAGCCACTGTATTCACACCATTAAAACGCGCGATCCCGCGGCGATCTTCGAAGGTTAACCGGATTTCCGCCAAATCACCCAGTGTCACCACGCGGTCACCATTGATTTTCACCGGTAGGTTATAGATGTCGGAGGGTTCATCAAAAGACGACGGGATTTTAACGGCAAACGCGCCTGTATCGGTTTCCACTTCACCAGCCGCGATCAGTTGGTTGTTATTCACCACGACATTGATCAAATCGGCGGCCGTTACATTGTATGATTCAAGGCGCAAGGGATCGATGATCACCTCAAGCATTTCATCGCGGTGTCCCGTTAGGGCGGCCTCAAGAACCGGATCAAGCTGTTCGATGCGATCTTGTAAATCTTTGGCCACGCGGAGCAATGTGCGCTCTGGAACGGATCCGGTTAGATTAATGATAATAATGGGAAATTCCGAGAAATTGATCTCGGACACTGTGTATTTGTCGGCACCCGAAGGGAAATTGGCCTCAACGGTATTCATTTTGTCACGTACGTCGGCCAGAATTGCGCCTTTGTCCCAGCCAAATTCAAACTCAAGCTGAAGGCCCGCATAGTTTTCCGCCGCTGTTGCCGACATGGATTTCAAACCATCCAGATCGGCCATCTCGGTTTCCATTGGCTTAACCAGCAGTTTTTCGGAATCAATCGCTGAAATACCCGGAAAAGGCACCGAGATAAACAACATCGGGATCTCGATGTCTGGTTCGCCTTCTTTGGGTAAAGTGACATAGGCCATGACGCCGGCAATCAACGACAGCATGATAAATGCCAGCACCATACGGGCGCGTTGAGCCGCCCAATCAACGATACCCGTCATTGTGCGGCCTCCTGATAGGTGACATCAACGTCGACACCGGCAATCACATATTCTTGCCCCGTCACAATCACACTGACTTGATCTGGCAGGCCGGAGACCCAAACCCCTTCAACAACATCGCGCAAAATTGTTACTGGTGCAAAGCCAACAATATTGCCTTCATTCACAATACGAACCCCAAGAGTGCCTTCATTGTTAAGCGTCAATGCGGATTGAGGAAGTAAATGCGCGCGGTCGCCTGCCGCAGCAATCAGGATTTCTGCGGTTTGTCCGTCTCGGATTAAGCTGTCGGAGTTTGGAATTTGGGCTTCGACACGAAATGTGCGGGTTCTTTCATCGGCTGAGCGTGACAGAAAACTGATTTTTCCATCTATTTTCTGGCCCGTTGCCAGCCTTGCACCCACTCTAGCTCCAAGAGAGATGCGCCCGATTTCCGTTTCTGGTGCAAATCCAACCAGATGGATCGGATCAAGCTGCAAGATTGTTGCGCAGGGCGCGCCAGGTTGAAGCAAGGTGCCCAATTCGGCGGTGTCTTGTTCAAGGATGCCACCAAATGGGGCTTTTAGAACCAGATGCTCGATGTCTTTTTTAGTTGCTGCAACTTGCGCAAGGGCCGCTTCAACGGCGGCTTCGGCGGATTGGACACCTGCTTTGGCGGATTCTATGCCTGCTTTGGCGGTTTCGAGCACGGCTTGAGCTTGTGCAACACGGGTGTCGCTGGCGTAGCCCCCTTCTTTTAATTTACGGGCTGCGTTGTCGTTTATTTTGGCCTCGTGTAGGGATGCGTTTGCGCCCAGTAATCGCGATTTTGCTTCGGGAATGCGGGATTTCGCTTCGCTCAGGGCTGCCAGCGCCCGCTTTAGCGAAACTTCGCGCGTGCCTGGATCTAGCTGGCACAATATTTGGCCCGCAGAAATCGTTGTCCCTTTGCGGATTGGAGCAGAAATAACCTTGCCCGAGGTTTCGGCTAAAACATTGACGCGTCGCGATGCTTCGGTGCGGCCTCTTAGTAATACACCGCCATTGATTGTCTGCGCTGAGGAGCGCATGGCAACGACAGAAACAACCGACTGGCCTGTGTCAGCCTTGCTTTGATCGGCAATGACAGGGGGGGTGGTTTGAACATCTGCGTCTGCGGAGCGGGTTTCCGATATGCTTTGCCCCTGACTAAAGCCAAGCAATCGATCGCGTTCGAAAACGATAAGATAAAGAAAGCCACCAACCAATAGTGCAACGATGAAGGGAATAATGCGCATGTTAGAATATACAGATGCCGTAGCATCTCCCGTTTGGAATAGTTTCGTTCGTGATACTCTAGCAGATTTACCACTGCAAGTAAAAACTAAACTAACCTGTTTACTTTTTGTTATTTTAAGCTGTTTGCCAAAGAAAACGCCCAAATGTTCAGATTATCGCCACTTGGCAATTTGTTACGCAGGGGTTAAGACAATGAAGAGCAGATAATCTTAGGCGGAGTCCCAATTGTGAGCCAAAACGAAAGTTTCATTGAAGAAGTTTCAGAAGAAGTTCGTCGTGATCGCCTTTTTGCGTTAATGCGCAAATACGGGTGGATTGCGGTTCTGGCAGTGGTTATTTTGGTAGGCGGTGCTGCATACAATGAATGGCAAAAATCTAATGCGCTCGCGAAAGCGCGGGATTTGGGTGATTCAATTGTAAGTGCCTTAGATATTGAAGATCGCACGAAATCCATTTTGGCGCTTCAATCCGTTCAATACGATGGGGATGGGCAAGCGATTGTGAAGCTGCTGATTGCGGATGAAGCCCAACGAGGTGGGGATACCAGCGCAGCGGCTAAAGTTTACCGGCAGATGATTTCGAATGCGGCATTTTCAAAACCCTATCAGGATTTAGCGGCTTTCAAACTGATTTTGCTGGAAGGCGCAGACATGGGTGCGGATGAAAGAACTAAAATCCTTGCCGATCTTGCACGCCCAGGGGCGGCTTTTCGCCTATTGGCGGAGGAGCAATTGGTGCTTATTGATATAGAGAACGGGGACAAAGACGCTGCATTGGATCGCTTGAATGCAATTGTTGCCGATGTTGATGTTACAAGAGACTTGCGCAATCGGGCATCTTTGATGATTGTGGCGTTAGGTGGGAAGATCGAAGCATCCTAACAAGAGATGCACAATCAAAACGATCGGGGAAAAGCAGTGGCAATATTTACGAAAGAACCAATGTCTGAAGAACAAATCCAAACGAAAATGTTGCTACCTAAGGTAGTGGGAATTGTCTCAATTATTTCAGTTGCAGCTTTGGTTGGCGGGTGTGCAAAGCAGGAACTGATCCTTGAAGGGCAGCGTGTTAATTTACGCACGCCCCTTGAAGGCGCCGAGCAACCCGCAGCGGCACCTGAAAACCAGTCTGTGAAAATATCTCTTGGTAAAACGGTCGCAAACGCCAGCTGGACACATCGTAACGGCAGTGCAGAGCATCAAATCAAGCATCCAGCATTGGGCGCAAATTTAACTGAAATTTGGGCGGCTAAAATTGGTGCAGGTGAAAGCCGGAAGTATCGAATTACCGCTGACCCAGTGGTTTCAAATGGGCGCGTGTTCACTTTGGATTCACACGCAAACGTTATGGCGCATTCCACAAGTGGGGAAGCCCTGTGGGTGCACGACCTGACACCAGCCTCAGACCGGCAGGGAGATGCCTCAGGGGGCGGTCTAGCCGTTGAGGGTGGAACGGTGTTTGCCACCACCGGCTATGGCGCTTTGATCGCTATAGATGCCGCTACGGGTAACGAGCTGTGGGTGCAAAAGCTTGAAGCATCGGCAACGGGCGCACCAACCGTGCGTGACGGGATCGTTTATGTCTCCGCACGTGATAGTTCTGGCTGGGCTATAGATGCAAAATCCGGCCGCGTGAAATGGCAGCTTCCTGCAACGCCGACACCTTCCGTTGTATCTGGCGGTGCAGGCCCTGTTGTTACTGATAAATTTGCAATTTTCCCCTTTGGCTCTGGCGAGCTTGTCGCGGCGTTTCGTAAAGGCGGTATTCGTATTTGGGCGTCTCAGATTTCCGGAAAGCGCCGTGGGCGGGCGTATGCAAGCATTAGTGATATTACCGGTGATCCTGTTGTTTCTGGAAATACCGTCTATGTGGCCAGCCAATCTGGCCGGTTAGCCGCTATTGATATCGGAAGTGGTGAACGCATCTGGACGGCAAAAGAAGGCAGCTATAGCCCTGTTTGGGCCGTTGGCGGATCTGTGTTTCTTGTCTCTGATCAGGCTGAATTGGTGCGGCTGGATGCACAAAACGGTGCGCGCATTTGGGGAACTAAACTTCCATATTATACCAAGGTAAAACCAAAACGCCGGCAAGCAGTATTCTCGCATTTTGGACCAGTGCTTGCGGGTGGGCGTCTTATTGTTTCATCAAGCGACGGCTTCATCCGCTCGTATAATCCTATGGACGGCTCGCTGATATCTACCGTTGAAATCAAAGGCGGCGCGGCAACAAATCCTGTGGTTGCCGGAGGCGTACTCTATGTTGTGTCTAAAAAAGGCCAACTTCATGCATATAGATAGTAATCTCCGGTAGAAAAGTTCGCTCGCAACACTCTTTACGGTTGATAATCCGAGGCGCAGCAGGCAACATCTGACCATGTTCTTAGGCAAAGCAATAGATTCGGCATTTCAAGAGCTCGATATACTAGCACCCGCTGGATATGCTGCGGGATTAAAGCTTAGGTTTTCGGGCCCTGCATTGGTGCGCGAAACTTATCCAGCTAAATGGAAAGAACATTACGCAGAAAGCTTGATGGCATATTGGGATCCTGTCGTGGTTTGGGCCTTGGCCAATACTGGTCACATTCGATGGTGCGATCTAAAGATACCTGATCCGATGGGCGTTTTCAAACAAGCACGTGAATTTGATATCAATTTTGGTGTCGTGATTTCTACGGGTAAAATATCGAAACGATCAATGCTTGGTATGGCGCGTTCGGATCGTGAATTTACTGATGAAGAAATTGAGCAAGCCACTGAAATTTTTATTAAAATTCACGATCTTGTCACAGAACGAAAAACCCTGACATTCAATCAAGCCGAAGCATTACGACTTATCGCTGGGGGCGATTTACATAGTGCAGCTGCTGAGAAAATAGGTATCTCTGAAAGTGCGCTTAAGGCGAGGTTGAAATCTGCTCGCGTTCGTTTAAATGCGCGATCAACTGCCGAGGCAATCACACGGGCCAAAGAACAGAATCTGCTCTGAATAAACGCTTCCTTAAACTGACGACCCACGCCAATAGGAGGCAACACAATGCAAGCTACAACTCTGTCCTTTAACAACATCCACATGCACGGCGAACTTTTCGGAAACATCTTTCGGGCGCGCCATGACGTTTTTATTCAACGTAATAAATGGGCCCTAACCAACACCGAAGGCATGGAATACGATCAATACGACACACCTGCGTGTCGCTGGATCGCAATTCATGATAATAATCAACAGGTTATGGCGGGTATCCGGTTGACACCAACCACGGCACAAAACGGAATTTATTCTTATATGATCCGCGATGCACAACTGGGAATTCTGGATACTATTCCAAAAGACATCATGACAGAAGAAGCTCCTGTTTGCGACGATGTCTGGGAAGGCACCCGCATTTTCGTGAGCCAATCCGTGCCGGGAAAACAGCGTTTCCGCGTGCATATGCAACTGGTTCATCAGATGATTGATGCCGCAGAAAAGCTGGGTGCCAAACGCATCATCGGGATTATTCCGCATACGATGTGCAAAGCAGGCAAACGCATGGGTGTTGATATTCATGAGGCTGGCCCCGTAACCAACATTGATGGCGTCGACAATGTAAGTGTTTCGATCAATGTGAAACCTCAACTTCACTAACTCCAATCGATACAAGCTGCCGCTAGGGGTTTTCGTTTCCGAAAAAATACTGTATCGGGGCAGCTTGATCGTTCTTTGGAGCACGAGATGAGCTTTACACTTGCCATTGTTGGCCGCCCGAATGTGGGGAAATCCACTCTTTTCAATCGCTTGGTTGGAAAGAAGCTGGCGTTGGTCGATGACCAACCCGGTGTCACACGTGATTTGCGCGAAGGCGCGGCGCGGCTTGGTGATTTGCGCTTTACCGTTATTGATACGGCAGGATTGGAAGAGGCGACGGATGAAAGCCTTGAGGGGCGCATGCGCCTTTTGACCGAGCGTGCCGTTGATATGGCCGATATCTGTTTGTTTATGGTGGATGCACGTGTGGGTATTACCCCAACCGATGAGTTTTTTGCTAACCTATTGAGAAAGCGTGCAAAACACGTGATCTTGGCTGCGAACAAAGCCGAAGGGCGCGCGGCGGATGGCGGGGTGATCGAGGCCTATTCGCTGGGTCTGGGCGAACCTTTGCGTCTGTCTGCCGAGCACGGTGAAGGTATGTCGGAACTGCTAACGATGTTGATGCCGCTGGCCGACGAATTTGACGAGCGGGCAACCCAAGATATGCCTGAAACCGATGTCGCTGTTGGTGAAGATGACGAAGATGCGCCGCGTATCCCGACCAAAGAAAAACCGTTGCAAATCGCCGTGGTTGGCCGCCCGAATGCGGGAAAATCAACGCTGATCAATCAGTTGCTGGGCGAAGAACGCCTACTCACCGGCCCCGAGGCGGGGATCACCCGCGACGCAATTTCAGTGCAAATGAACTGGGACGGTGTGCCGATCCGGATGTTTGACACGGCGGGTATGCGCAAAAAGGCACGGGTTCAGGAAAAGCTGGAGAAACTATCGGTTTCTGACGGCTTGCGGGCGGTGAAATTTGCCGAGGTGGTGATCGTGTTGATCGACGCTGAAATCCCGTTTGAACAACAGGATCTGTGCATTGCCGATCTGGCCGAACGCGAAGGGCGCGCCGTGGTTCTGGCGGTGAATAAGTGGGATGTGGAACGCCATAAGCAACAGAAACTAAAGGATTTACGCGAAAGTTTTGAACGCCTGCTGCCTCAGCTGCGTGGCGCACCTTTGGTAACAATTTCGGCCCTTACAGGCAAAGGCATGCCGCGCCTGATCGAGGCGGTGATGAAGGCGCATGAGGTCTGGAACCGCCGGGTTTCAACCGCACGCCTGAATCGCTGGCTGATTGACATGGTCGAGGCCCATCCGCCCCCCGCACCGGCCGGGCGACGGATCAAATTGCGCTATATGACCCAAGCCAAGACCCGTCCACCGGGGTTTGTGGTGATGTGTTCGATACCGGAAAAATTACCCGCCAGTTATTCGCGTTATCTGGTGAATGGCCTGCGGGAGCATTTCGACATGCCCGGCACGCCGATCCGGCTGTGGATGCGCAGCCAGTCCGAAGACAACCCGTATAAAAACAAGAAAAAATCCATACCCAGCCGTTTGAACAAACACATCAAACCCAAAACCGATTTTTATGGCTAAAGGCGGGTTTTGAGCCCGAATCGCCTGATCGCCTGATCGCCTTATTAACAAGGGGGATAGGGCGAATTTTGCTGTATGGCAATCGTATGGCAAGCGTATGGCAAGCGTATGGCAAAAAATCCGGAAAAATCGTGGTTAACGGTGCGTGCGGCGGAATTGGAGATGGTGCAACAGGGTAAAACCCTGCCTTTGAAGGCAGGGCGATCGGGGGCTGTCGGCCCCCGTCTGTGCCTTTGTGCAGACTCCCCCGAGGATATTTGGCAAAAGAAGAAGGGGTTAAGCCAGTTCACCCGTGGCGGAAATTGTGGTTTTGCCGCCGAGATAGCCGTGCAGCGCGTCGGGGAGTCTGACCGAACCATCGGCGTTTTGGCCGTTTTCCAGCACCGCGATTAGACAACGTCCAACAGCAAGGCCAGAGCCATTCAGTGTGTGCACAAATTCGGGCTTGCCACCGCCTGCGGGCTTATAGCGCGCGTTCATGCGGCGCGCCTGATAAGCATCGGCCACCGAAATCGAGCTGATTTCGCGATACATATTCTGGCCAGGCAACCAGACTTCGATATCATGGGTTTTGCGCATGCCAAAGCCCAGATCCCCCGTGCAAAGAATCACGGTGCGATACGCCAGACCCAGCGCTTGCAACACTGCTTCGGCGCGTTTTGTCATGGCGTCGTGCTCGGCTGCAGAATTATCAGGGTGGGTGATCGAAACCATTTCGACCTTTTCAAACTGGTGCTGGCGCAGCATGCCGGATGTATCACGACCGGCCGAGCCCGCCTCACTGCGAAAACACAGGGTGTGGGCAACGTAGCGGCGGGGCAGGGTGGCCTCGTCCACCACTTCGCCATTCAGCAGATTGGTCAGCGGCACTTCGGCGGTGGGGATCAGCCACCAACCGTCGGTGGTTTTATAGCTGTCCTCGCCAAATTTGGGCAACTGGCCCGTGCCATACATCATTTCCTCGCGCACCAAAACGGGCACGTTGGTTTCGGTTAGACCGTGTTGATCCACATGCAGATCCAGCATGAATTGGGCAAGCGCGCGGTGCACACGCGCCACCGCACCTGTCATTACCACAAAGCGCGAGCCAGACAGTTTGGCGGCAACTTCAAAATCCATATCTGTTTTGACGGCCGCCAGCTCAAAATGTTCTTTGGCGGCAAAATCCAGCACAGGCGGGGTGCCCCAAGTGTACAGCTCGACATTATCGTTTTCATCGGCACCCTCTGGCACAGTATCGGCAGGCAGATTGGGCAGGCCCATCAACATATCACGCAGCTCGGCGTCTTTTGCCTTGGCTTGTTCCTCAAGCGCTGCAATCTCGGCCTTCTTTTCACCGACCAGCGCGCGCAGGCGCTCAAACTCGGCCTCATCGCCCTTGGCCTTGGCGGCACCGACCAGTTTACTGGCGGCGTTGCGATCCGTCAGGGCCGCTTCTGCCTTGGCAATGGCGCTGCGCCGTGCGGTATCAATGGCCAGCACGGCGTCGGAAATACCAGATAGCCCACGGCGCGCCATGGCGGCATCAAAGCTTGCAGGGTTTTCGCGGATCATTTTTATATCGTGCATTTTGCCATATCCTTTGGGTGAATCACTTGGGCAGGGTTATGGCGCATTTTTATCGGGGGTGAAACCAATCGATTTCTGCCATGCGCGCCATTGGGTTTTGAATTTGCCCCATCCCAGTTTTTCGACGGGCCAATGGGCCGGGCTGGGCATGCCGTTTGGCAGGATGACAGAACCATCACCAAACATTGAATTGATTTGTTCGGCAGAAATGGATATATTGGTAAAATCAACAAACCTTACAGAAGCTGCGTGGAACAAGGCTTCTGTAAGGTTTGTTGAACTATCAAACTTCGCGAATCTGAGGTAAGCCCCCTGCAACTCCGCGCCCCTGAGGTCAGCATTTCGTAAGTCTGCGCCAGATAAATCACGATCTTGCAAAACGGCGATTTCCTGTTGACGGTGGTATTTCCAGTCTTTGGCGAATTTTTCATCCATTGCGGTAAAGTGTGTATTGCATTTATCCGCCAGGTTTTCGGTATCAGTTGCAAACATTTTGCTGCAGTAAACAAGGCGCTGATTTTCAAGAAAGGTGGCGGGATTTTCTGGGGGGACAGGCCCGCAGGTGTTTGGCAACAGGTTGTTCTCCTTGCACCAGATTATCCGGTAGCTGCGCTTGGCGGGTATATCCTGTTGGAAACTATCAGGGGCATTGACAAAGTTCACGCCTTTTAGGTGGGCCGGGGCGAGGCCAAATATTTTGTCATAGTCCATCAATGCCTTGATTGGCGTTTCTGTGCGCCACCAGCTAAAGCAGATGATGGTTATGGCTGCGAAAACCAGAAACGCAAATCGTGATTTCATATGTTGTTTGCGCGCGGTCTGTAAGCGGTGCAATCTGTTGGCGCTGGTGATGGCGATATACAGGGTTAAAAACAGGGCCGCACCTGCGGACAGGGTTAGGATTTCATTATGGGCAGGCATGGAGCGCCACCAGAA
>CAMZKY010000280.1 GCA_947311455.1 uncultured Marinosulfonomonas sp.
CAACGAGTTTTTTGCTCATTCAACTTACCAAGGGGCTTTGTCGAATACAGCTTGGGTTTCTGCTTGCAAACCTGTCAGGTAGGCAAGGTAATCCGCGCCGGTTTGTGGCAGAAGGAAGATGTTGCCTTTGGCGGCGTTGGCTTTGAATTCATCCGAGGCCATTACTTCCGCCAGCATCTTATCAAGTTGCGCCTGAATATCGGCATCAATTCCGGCAGGTGCAACAAAACCACGTGTGGCGCGCATGAATACGGGGTAGCCTTGCTCTTTGGCGGTGCCCATCTCTGGCAGATGGCTGTCACGCTCTTCTGTCAACAGCGCAATAATGCGGGCATCTCCGGCTTTGTGCTGTTTGATCATTTGCGACAAGTTCATGAACGCCGCGTCAACGTGGCCGCCCAGAACACCGGCTTTTTGCTCGGTCGAGCCTTTGGTGGGCAGCAGGTTAAACTCAACACCGGCAGCCGCCTCGAATGATTTGGCAGCCAGGAAATCGTCAGACCCGATGCCGTTAACCATAACTGTCAGCGAGCCGGCCTTAGCAGCCGCAGCAAGATCGGCCATGTTCATGATTGGGCTGTCTTTAGGCACGGCAACAATGGCCGGATCCTGTGCAACGTTGCCCATCACATGAAAGCTGTCCAATGTGTATTTGGCGCGGCCCGATACAACGTGGGCAACCAGCTGAGGCGTAAAGTTTAAGCCGATTGTATATCCGTCAGCTTTGGCGCGCGCGATGGCTTCAAAGCCTTTTTGACCACCAGAACCAGGAATGTTTTTAATGACAAATTCAAAACCTTCATAATTTTTCTCAGCCAGCTCGGTAAACAGACGTGCTGTGCGATCTGTTGAACCACCAGCCTTGGATGGCACGATGATGGTGATGGATTTGCTAGGATATTCGCCCGCATAAGCAACACCAGATAGACCTACGGCCAAAGCGGCCCCCAATATAAATGCTCTTTTAAGCATGTTTCTCTCCCTTTTGAATGGGCGCTGACATTATTGCCAATCCACCCAAAATCCAGCGCACAATGCAAAGCGCGGAATTCTATTGTGACGTTAGGTTAGCTATGCGCGGCATCTGGAACAAGTCTGCAAGGGGGACGAAAATTAGCTTCATAAGGAGTTTAAAGTTAACAATGTTACGAGGCTGTTCAGAACCGCAGGTTTTGAAAAAGACGATTAGGTTTGAACTTTGCTAATTCTGTTAAACTTTGATCAGTTGGTCAATCTAGGTCTACGCCCTAGGTTTCAATACGATCCACAGCCTGAAGATCAAACGCAGCGGCCATCAACGCGCGGGTATATTCGGTTTCGGGGGCGTCGAATATTTTGTCGCTGTCGCCAAATTCCACCACGTCGCCCTGTTTCATCACCATCACCTTATGGGCCATGGCGCGCACAACCTTTAGATCGTGGCTGATAAACAGATAGGCCAGCCCGTATTTGCGTTGCAGATCGCGCAGCAGGTTAACAATTTGCACCTGTACGGTTTTATCAAGGGCTGAGGTGGGTTCGTCCAGAACCAGCAATTTTGGTCGCAGGATCATCGCGCGGGCGATGGCGATGCGTTGGCGTTGGCCACCGGAAAATTCATGGGGGTAACGATCCATCAATGCTGGATCAAGGCCCACCTCGGCCATGATATCGGCCACCATCTGACGTTCGGTTTTGCCCGAGTCAATACCGTGCACCGTCAGGCCTTCTGCAATGATTTGTTCCACCGACATGCGTGGCGAAAGGGAGCCGTAAGGATCTTGAAACACGATCTGCATATCCTTACGCAGCGGGCGCACCTGACGGGCGTTTAGACCATCTATCCGCTGGCCATCAAACACAATATCATTTTCCGACGAAATCAGCCGCATGATTGCCAAGGCCAGCGTGGTTTTGCCGGATCCGCTTTCGCCAACAATGCCAAGGGTTTCGCCGGCCCGCACCGAAATCGAGGCATTGTTCACGGCTTTGACATAGCCAACGGTGCGCCGCATGAAACCGCGCTGGATCGGGAACCAGATGCGCAAATCTTTGGTGCTGGCGATTTCCGGCGCATCATCGGGCACCGGATCGGGCTGGCCAACGGATTCGGCGTTTAACAGGGTTTTGGTATAGTCGTGCTGCGGATTGTCAAAAATTTCGGTGGTGGGGCCATGTTCGACCACCTCGCCGTTTTTCATCACATAAACCCGATCGGCAATTTTGCGCACGATACCCAGATCATGGGTGATAAACAGCATCGACATATTTTCGGTGCGCTTCAAATCCGCCAACAAATCCAAAATTTGCGCCTGAATGGTCACATCCAGCGCGGTTGTCGGCTCGTCCGCGATTAGCAATTCAGGTTTGTTGGCCAATGCCATGGCGATCATCACCCGTTGCCGCTGGCCGCCGGATAATTGATGCGGATACGATCCCATGCGCGCTTCGGCGTCGCGGATGCCGACTTTGCGCATCAGTTCCAGAATGCGTTTATGCGCCGCGTCACCGGACAGGCCTTGGTGCAACAAAAGGCTTTCGGCCAGTTGTTTTTCCAAAGTGTGCAGCGGGTTCAGGCTGGTCATCGGTTCTTGGAAAATAAAGCTGATATCATTGCCGCGCACCTTGCGCAGATCGGCCTCGGGCGCGTCTACCATTTGGGTGCCGTTATAAATGATTGATCCGTCTAAGTTGGCGCTTTCCGGTAACAAAGACACGGTGGACAGGGCCGTTACAGATTTGCCCGAGCCGCTTTCGCCCACGATCGCCACGGTTTCACCATGCCCGACATGCAGGTTAATGCCTTTGACGGCATGGGTTGTGGTGCCGTCCTGGGTAAAACTGACCGACAGGTTTTTGACATCTAAAATCGGGGTCATTCAAATGTCTTTCTTGGATCAAACGCGTCGCGCACGCCCTCGAATATAAATACCAGCAGCGAGAGCAAAATGGCAAAGGAAAAGAACGCGGTAAAGCCCAGCCACGGGGCCTGAATGTTTTCTTTGGCTTGGCGGGTCAATTCGCCCAAGGATGGCGAGGACGACGGCAGGCCATAGCCCAAAAAATCAAGCGTGGCCAAGGTGCCGATGGTGCCGGTAATGATGAACGGCAGAAATGTGAGGGTGGCGACCATGGCGTTTGGCAGCATGTGGCGAAACATGATGGTGCGATCGGACACACCAAGCGCTTTGGCGGCGCGCACATATTCGAAATTGCGCGCCCGCAGGAATTCGGCGCGCACAAGGCCCGTTAGGGCGGGCCAGCCAAACAGGATTACGATAAACACCAGCAACCAGAAACTGCGCCCCAAGATCGCAAACAAAATAATGATCACATAAATTGACGGGGTTGACCCCCAGATTTCAAGCAGGCGCTGGAATGTCAGATCAACCCAGCCGCCAAAATACCCCTGAACCGCACCGGCAATAATACCGATCACCGACGAAATCAGTGACACAACAATGGTAAACAATACCGACAACCGGAACCCGTAAATTACCCGCGCCAGCACATCGCGTTTGGTGTCATCGGTGCCCAGCCAATTGTGGCTATCGGGCGGGGATGGGGCCGCGCCGGGGATGTCGACAATGGTGTTATAGGCATAGGGAATCGGGGGCCACAGCAGCCAGCCCTTTTCGATTGCCTCGCCGTCGATTTCGCCGTCTTTGGCATCGGCCATGATCGCCTCGGGATCATCCCAACAGGCCTCAAGCCCGCCGCTTTCGATCAGGCATTTCACTTCGATATCGCGGTAAATGGCTTCGGTTTTGAAATCGCCGCCAAATTCGGTTTCGGGGTAGAAATTGAAGATCGGCATGTAATATGCGCCGCGAAAATTCACCACGATGGGTTTGTCATTGGCGATAAACTCGGCAAACAGGCTTATGCCAAACATAAGGCCAAAAATAATCAACGACCAGAACGCGCGCCCGTTGCGGCGAAAGTTACGCCAGCGGCGTTTGTTTAACGGGGAAAGTGCCATGTCGTCAGCCCCCCCGCGATTCAAAATC
>CAMZKY010000281.1 GCA_947311455.1 uncultured Marinosulfonomonas sp.
GCGGGCCTGTTTGTGCAGCCTGATCCCGGCCCGGTGCTGGCCAATACCGGCATCAACGCCCTAAGTTTTCAAACTCCCGTCAGCCCAGGTGACGAAATCTATGTGCGCCTCACCGCCAAACGCAAAACCCGCCGCACCGATAGTTACGGCGAAGTGCGCTGGAACGCGACATTGTATAATCAACACGATGAACAGGTTGCCGAATATGAGCTTTTGACCATGGTGGCTTATTTCCGTTAAAAGGGGGCATGGATCCTATTGCCCCACTTATTCAAAACTTTCATGCCGAAGGCCGCCCGCGTGTGTGGTCTTTGGTGATTACCATTTTTGGCGATGCGGTTAAGCATCGCGGCGGGCATATTGCCGGTGTGCGATTGCAAACCCTGCTGGAACGGATCGGGATTGAATCCGGCGCAATGCGCACCGCCCTGTCACGGTTGGCCCATGACGGATGGATCACCCGCGAAAGGCAAGGGCGCAACAGCTGTTATCAGCTTAGCCAGCTGGGACACCAAGAATTCGCCTCCGCAACACAGCTGATCTATGGCGCGCCACAAACCAAATCCGTTGACCGCTGGACACTTGCCAGCGGAGAAACAGCGCCGCCCAATTCCATAAAGATCGCGCCACATCTATGGCTGGTGGCCGAGGATGTAGGGGCTGGATATTTATCTGTGTCTGGTGAATTAGGGGTGATCCCCGAGAATTTCTTTTCGCGTATTCTGTCTGATGATCATCGCCGGGCCCTAGATATGCTTTCGCAGGACATTAAATCCGTTTCAAACTCAGATTTGGAACCACTGGACGCCATGGCTGCACGTACTCTTTTGATCCATCGCTGGCGCCGGATCGTGTTGCGGTTTTCGATACTCCCAAATGAGCTGATGCCGCCCGAATTTCGCGATCCGCCCCCGCATGATGAAATGGCGGCGGCTTACAAACGTTTGGCTCCTATGGCGGAAAAATGGTTGGATTTGCGTGCGGGCAAACTGACCCCTATGCCCGCAGCATCCAAAGATTTCGATGCGCGTTTTAGGGATAAGACATAAAAACCCTGCCAAGGGGATTAGCAGGGTTTTCTGTTTTTGCCTCGATGCCCCAAGCTGGGTGGGGGCTCATTATTGGAGCGTCGAGGTTAGCGTTTCATTCGCTATAGGCTTAAGATGACGCTTGATCATGTTGGCTTCGTGATCTTCATCGGGTTTTCTTGAGGTAATCACATGGCATTTTCGCGGCAGGGTTGATTTTAAGGCACCGTCGCGGCAAGCTGGGCGGATGAAGGCGCCTATTTCCTCATTTCCGCCAACCCAGATCAGTTTCGATCGCAAGGAGCTGAATACCATCACGTCACTATACGGGCGTATGGTGGCGGCGGGTGAATGGCGGGATTACAGCATGTCGTTCTTGCGCGATGTTGCAGTTTTTTCGGTGTTCCGCCGCACCGCCGAAAACCCGATCTACCGCATTGAAAAGCGCCCGAAATTGCGCGTGAAACAGAGGCAATACGCGGTGATCGCCATGGACGGGCATATCCTGAAACGCGGCAATGATCTTAAAACTGTGCTGCGGGTGCTGGAAAAGAAACTGATCCGCGCTGTTGATCCGTTATAAACGCCGCCTTGATGTAACCCCGCCAAAACCTTGCACGGCAATCCGTTCAATGGCTTGATTTAGCGGCTCTTCGGCCACGGCCATATGGTGCACATTAGCATGAATCAGCGTGTTTTCATCCTTTAGAATTCCCACATGCCCTGCCCAGAAATACAAATCGCCACGTTGGGGCTGCACATTGTCGCCGATCAGGGTGCCGACTGTGCGTTCCTGCATATCCGCATCTCCCGGGCAGGCATGGCCACTTAATTGCAGGCCCATTTGCACAAGCCCCGAACAATCAATCCCGTGAATGCTATTGCCGCCCCAAAGATACGACACCCCCAGAAACATCTCGGCAATCACGACAGGATCATCAATCAAATCCGACATCGGGGTGAGCATTTTATGGGGCACATATTCGCCGGAGTTAAGCGTTGCAAAACGATCATCGCGCGCAATAATTTCAACCCGCGCACCAAACCCGAGGCTGCAAATTTCCTCGGCCTTGAAATTGGCCTCGGGATACAAATGCGTAGCGCGCGCGGATACGAAATGCGTTGGCGTATTGGCTGGCCCCAGATCATCCTGCCGGATATACCCCACATAGCCCGATTGCACAGCCTGCCCGAATGACCAACCCTCGCGCGTTTCTAACACCCGAAACGCCTCGCCGAATTGCAACTGTCGATCCCGCTTGCCATCTGGTGTGGCGCGTAAATCCGACACGCTGGCAACAATGCTAAACATATCACCCTCAACGAATTTGGGCGCATCAACCACGCCTTGCAATTCTATTGCGGCAACGCGGGCATTTGCAGGGGTTAAACGGCGGTCGGTCATAGATTTAACAGATTTGGCAGGGCCTCCAGAATGGCGCGCGTGCCTTGGCCAACCCCGCCTTTGGCGCGCGCGGGTGCGGCGGTAGGTTGCCATCCGTAAATATCGAAATGCACATAGTTTGGTGTGTGTTCCACAAAGCGGCGCAAAAATAAAGCCGCGGTGATTGTGCCGGCAAACCCACCCTTGGGCGCGTTGTCCAGATCGCCAATTCCGGGTTCGATCATTGGCTCGTAGGGATCCCAAAACGGCAGTTGCCACAGCGGATCAGCCACAGAATTTCCTGCCGATTTCAACGCAGTGGCCACTATATCATCCTCCGTAAAAAACGGGGCCAAATCGGGGCCAACGGCAACGCGTGCAGCGCCTGTCAGGGTGGCCATCGAGATCAGTAAATCCGGCGTTTCCTCATCCGCCAGTGCCAGTGCGTCGGCCAATACCAAACGCCCCTCGGCGTCGGTGTTGTTGATTTCAACGGTTAAACCCTTGCGCGAGGTTAAAATATCCTGCGGGCGAAACGCGCTGCCACCGATTGCATTTTCCACCGCAGGCACCAACACCCGCAAACGGATTTTCAGACCAAGCGCCATGATCATATGCGCCAATCCCATAACGGCTGCGCTACCGCCCATATCCTTTTTCATCAATCCCATCGACGCACCGGGTTTGATATTTAGCCCCCCCGTATCAAAACACACACCTTTGCCAACCAATGTCAGGCTTGGCCCAACATCGCCCCACCGCATATCCAGCAGGCGCGGCGCGCGCGGCGAGGCACGGCCAACCGCATGGATCATCGGAAAATTTTGGGTCAGTAAATCATCACCAGCAATCACTGTAACCGCCGCATTGTGTTCGTTTGCAAGGGCTTCAAACGCCACCTGCAATTCCGATGGCCCCAAATCAGACGAAGGCGTGTTGATTAAATCACGGGTCAAGGCCTCGCCTTGGGCAATGATTTCAAGCGTTTTACCATCAACGCCATCAGGCGCAACAAGCCGCGCTTTTATGTTGGATTGTTCAGCATAACGATCAAATTTATAACCCGCTAGCAGCCAACCAAGGGCGGCTTCCGAAGCATCAATCCCAGACAGATCACCCGCCAAGTGATACACCCCGGCCGGAAGCGCAGCGGCGGCGCGCGCCACGTGAAATCGCCCGCGAATACGGCTCTTTGATGTGCCAAATCCCATAACCGCCATCACAGGAATGCCCTGCGCATCGGGCAATAGATGCACATCCCCAAGCGCCCCATCAAACCCAATGGTTCTAAGCCATGCAACGATGGGCGCGGGCTGGGATGAAATCCAATCTTGGAACGCGTCTTTGCTTACGATTTGAAGCGGGATAGAATTTTTGCTGTCTTTAGCAAACGTCATTTGCGGATGTTTTTGCATGTTCTGGCCTATCAATTCGGTTTGAACACAGCCTAACCGCTTAAGAAAAACCCGCAAGCCCTGAATGATATTCTAAACCGAAAGATCCTGCACATCCCAAACCTCGGTCAGGGAGCAATCGCTAATGCGTAACAGGCGCGCAAGCGTCGCGGCGCGTGCATTTATATCCATACCATCGGCGCAGGAATGCAGATTGCGCGCCGCATCTGCTATGCCGATCATACCGATTTGTTCAGCAATCCCGATCAGGGCTTTCGCGCTTTTCGCCAGGATCTTTGTTTCACCGGATTTATAAGCCTGATCCACCACAGCCAATCGAATTGCCAATTCTTCCATGGCGCGGCACACCACATTCTGGGCACTCGCCTCGCCCAATTCAATAAACAGATTTGCCAATCGCACCGAATCCAGTTTGACGGCTTCATTCATCTTTAAATCGATAATATTCATAATCTTACCCACAATTTGGCCCCCACGGACAATCAGACTATCAACGACCTTTCTTTAAAAAAGGTTGCCGTAAAACGATTTATCTCTCGAAATCTAACTAAATGCAGATTAACAATAGACAAACAGAACCGGAGCCTTTGAATGGATCACGCATCACCATTGCCGTCTTACCTTGTGAAACGGTACCAAGGCTGGAAGGCAACATCGTATGCCGATAACAAAGTCTGGTACAAACGTTTGGCCGAAGACGGGCAAAACCCGCGTGCCATGATTATTTCCTGCTGTGACAGCCGTGTTCACGTAACATCGATATTCGGAGCGGATCAGGGCGAATTTTTCATCCATCGCAACATTGCCAATCTTGTGCCCCCCCACGCCCCCGATGGCGATTATCACGGCACATCCGCGGCGATCGAATTTGCCGTGACGGGTTTAAAAGTGGCGCATCTGATTGTTTTGGGCCACTCGAATTGCGGCGGGGTAAACGCGTGTTACGATATGTGCAAAGGCCACGCGCCCGAACTTGAAGAAAAAACCAGCTTCCTTGGCCGCTGGATGGACATTTTGCGCCCCGGTGTGAATATGGTGGGCAAAATGAATTTAAACGACGAAGTAGAAGAACGCCGCCAACTGGAAAAAGCGGCGGTGGTTGTGTCGCTTGAAAATCTGATGACATTTCCGTTTATTCAAGAGGCCGTCGAAAATGAATTGATGACAATGCACGGATTATGGCATGACATTGGCAAAGGGGAGCTGCTGTCATACGACCCTGAACAGGCATTATTTGTCCCTGTCTAATGCGCCGATAAACCACCCTTTTTGGTGGGATGATGCTGGCTTGCAGCAGGCGTCGATTGCTTTGCCGTTTTCCGATTTTCCCGACACAATTGAAACCCTTGTTGTGGGGGCGGGGTATTCCGGCCTTTCTGCCGCGTTAACGCTGGCAAAAGCGGGGCGCGATGTGGTGGTGATTGACGCTAAATCAATTGGCTATGGGTGTTCTTCCCGCAATGGTGGGCAAATCGGCCCGTCATTTCACAAGCTGGGGGTAAAAGGGCTAACCACGGCTTTCGGTGAAAAAACCGCGCATAACATTTTGCATGAATCGATGAAATCGCTGGATTTCCTGCAGAGCCGCATTCAAAATGAGGGCATTGAATGCGATCTACAATCGGAAATTGGCCGTTTCAAAGGGGCCAGCCGCGCGCATCACTATGGCGAAACCGCGCGTGCGAATGAAGATCTGGCAAAGGCTGTCGGCCTTGAATTTGAAATGATTCCAAAAGAAAAGAAAAGCGCTGGTATTGGCAGTAATTTCTATCATGGCGGCGCGATTTATCCGCAAGACGGCCTGTTGCAGCCCGCCAAATATGTGCTGGGATTGGCCGGGCGGTGCGCACAAGAGGGGGTGAAAATATTTGCCCCTGCCCCTGTCCACGCTATTCGGCGCGATGGAAACACATTTACCGCGCACATTGAAAACCGCACCATCACCGCCAAACAAATTCTAATCGCCACAAACGGTTATTCAGGGCCGGAATTGCCGTTTTACCATCACCGTATCATGCCGCTGCGCTCGGCGATCATCGCAACACAGCCCCTTGATAAGGCGTTGGTTGCGTCGCTGTTTCCCAATGGACGCCCTGTTGTCGATACGTCGCGGCTTGTTCTCTATTACCGTCCGTCGCCGGATGGTACGCGGATAATTTTCGGGGGGCGTGCTTTTGATTTGTCGGATCGCCCTGATAAATACGCTCCTGATTTGCACCGGCTGATGACGCGGATTTTTCCAGCGTTGCAAAATGTGGAAATCAGCCACGCGTGGTCAGGCACCGTTGCTTATACCTTTGATCACAGTCCACATATCGGCCAGAATGACGGGCTGTTTTATACCATGGGATATTGTGGATCAGGTGTTGGGCGCGCCACTTATTATGGGCATAAGGCGGCGCTTAAGATGCTGGGCCACAAAGGCGGAAAAACTGCGTTGGACGGGCTGGAATTCCCGAATAAAGCTCTTTATTCAGGAACGCCTTGGTTTTTACCCGCCGTGTTGCGCTGGAATTCGTTCATGGATCGACTAGGACGATAAACCGCTTCCCCGCTCTTGCCGGTTTGTTGTGATCCTACAGATTTTTGTGTGATCCATCACATAATGGGCGTTTTGATGATTCTCCGCAGCCGCAAACAAACATTGTTTTATCGCGGTCGAATTCGATTTTTGCGGGCGTGATATCACTGCCTTTGTGCGATCCATCACAGAACGGCGCATTGCCGGTTTTTCCGCACATGCAGATAAACTTTTTGTCGCCTTCTTTTCCCTCTACTTTAAAGGGTTCGTTTTGCCATCCAGCCATGTTAATTTCCTTTTCCTGTTAGATGTTCCGGTTAAACCTATCCCGATCATGCGGCGATAGATAGTCAAGTTTCGGCCCCAGCGGCATTATGCGCGATGGGTTTACCGTTTCGTGGCTTCCGAAAGAGTGGCTTTTGATGTGATCCATGCGCACCATGTCGGCCACACCGCACATCTGATAACGATCACGCAGATAATTTGACAGGTTTGGATAATCGATGATGCATTTCAGGTTGCATTTGAAATGGCCCACATAAACCCGATCAAACCGCACAAGGGTGGTGAAAAGTGCCAGCCGTCGCCCCGACCCCGTCAAGGAGCCTTCAAATTCTTGCAGGTTTGTGCTTTCAACAACCAAAGTGCTGGTTCGTCCGTTTCCCCAAGTTGCATTGGCACCATAAGTGAAAACCATGTCTGCGCCGATTTGTTCAAACCGCGGATTCAATTCGCCAGTGCAACTTAACCGACGGTATAAGACGTGAGGCAGCGATGCCCATGTGTCGATCACCGTCGAAGTAAAGGAGCACAAATGCGAGCCTACCACCGCCTCACTGAGGAAGC
>CAMZKY010000282.1 GCA_947311455.1 uncultured Marinosulfonomonas sp.
CACCGGTGATATCCTGAACCCCGATCGCGCCAAATATGATCTGAAATATTACGTTGAAATGGGTGTGGAAATGGATCGGCAGGCCGAACTCATCTTTCAAAGCTTTGACCAGCACGCTGGCCGAGGCGGGTTTCAGCAATCCGGCCATATCTTTCAGGCCCAGCACATGCGCGCCAGCTGCTTTTAATTCCTTACCCATTTCAACGTAATATTTCAGATCATATTTGGCGCGATCAGGATTTAGAATATCGCCCGTGTAACAAATTGTGCCTTCGCAGACCTTGTTGTTCTCGATCACCGCGTCCATGGCCACACGCATGTTTTCCACCCAGTTCAGGCTGTCGAAAACGCGGAATACATCCACCCCCGAGGTGGCGGCCTGACGGACAAATTCCTGCACCACGTTATCGGGATAATTGGTATAGCCGACGCCATTGCTGGCGCGCAGCAACATCTGGCTCATCACGTTGGGGATGCGGGCACGCAGATCGCGCAGGCGCTGCCACGGGCATTCCTGCAAGAACCGGTAAGCCACGTCAAATGTGGCCCCGCCCCAGCATTCCACAGAAAACAGCTGTGACAGGTTGGCGGCATAGGTGGGCGCAACCTTGATCATATCGATCGAGCGCATGCGGGTGGCCAGCAGCGATTGATGCCCGTCGCGCATGGTGGTGTCGGTTAGCAACAGTTGTTTTTGATCCGCCATCCAGTCGGCCACGGCTTGCGGGCCTTTTTCTTCTAGCAGATTGCGGGTGCCGTAGGCGGGTTCCTGTGTGGGCACCGGCGGGCAGGGGGCCTTGACCACCGCAGGTTCGGCGCGGCCTTCGGTTTCGGGGTGGCCGTTAACGGTGATGTCGGCCAGATAGGTTAAAATCTTGGTGGCGCGATCACGGCGTTTGGTGAATTTGAACAACTCCGGCGTGTTGTCGATAAATTTGGTGGTGTAGGTGTTGTCAAGGAACGTGGGGTGTTGCAACAGGTTTTCGACAAACGCAATATTGGTGGAAACCCCGCGCACGCGAAATTCGCGCAGCGCCCGATCCATGCGCCGGATTGCGGCGCCGGGGGTTTGGGCGTGGGCGGTGATTTTGACCAGCAAACTATCGTAATAGCGGGTGATCACTCCGCCCGCATAAGCCGTGCCCCCATCCAGACGAATACCCATGCCCGTGGCACTGCGATAGGCGGTGATGCGGCCATAATCGGGGATGAAATTGTTTTGCGGATCTTCGGTGGTGATCCGGCACTGAAGCGCGTGCCCATCAAGGCGCACCTCGCTTTGATCGGCTTTGCCTGTGGCCTGCGCGATGGTTTTGCCCTCGGCAATCAGGATTTGCGCCTGCACAATGTCGATGCCGGTGACTTCTTCGGTGACAGTGTGTTCCACCTGAACGCGGGGATTGACCTCGATAAAATGGAAGGTTCCGGTGTCCATATCCATCAAGAACTCAACGGTGCCCGCGCATTCATAGCCCACATGCTTGCAGATTTTCACACCCAAGGCACAGATTTCGGCGCGTTGTTCTTCGGTGAGATAGGGCGCGGGCGCGCGTTCGACCACCTTTTGATTGCGCCGCTGCACCGAGCAATCGCGCTCATACAGATGATACATGCCGCCGTGTTGATCGCCCAGAATTTGCACCTCGACATGGCGGGCGCGGATGATCATTTTTTCCAGATAGCCTTCGTCATTGCCAAAGGCGGCGTCGGCTTCGCGTCGCCCCTCAAGGATTTTTTCCTCAAGTTCGTCTTCGGACATAATCGCGCGCATCCCGCGCCCGCCGCCCCCCCACGAGGCCTTGAGCATCAGTGGATAGCCGATTTTAGCGGCCTCGGCCTTGATCGCCTCCATGTCATCGCCCAGAACATCGGTGGCAGGGATCACCGGCACATCGGCGGTGATTGCCACTTGCCGCGCGCTGGCCTTGTCGCCCAGCTCACGCATGGTTTTAGCTTTGGGGCCGATAAACGTAATGCCCGCGTCCGTGCAGGCATCGACAAAATCGGGGTTTTCCGACAAAAGGCCATAGCCCGGATGGATCGCATCGGCGCCCGCCATTTTGGCAACCCGAATGATTTCCTCGATACTTAGATAGGCCGCAACCGGCCCCATGCCTTCACCAATGCGGTAGGCCTCATCCGCCTTGAACCGGTGCAGGCCAAGTTTATCTTCTTCGGCAAACACCGCCACGGTTTTCTTGCCCATCTCATTGGCGGCGCGCATGATCCGGATGGCGATTTCGCCGCGATTGGCAATGAGGATTTTTTTGAAGTCGGGCATCGTTTGGTGTCCTTATATGGGGCAGACTGTGCAGGTGCAGCATTTGTATAGAACATCCTGCATCGCAGTATATTCGTAATTTTGGGTATTTCAGGTTGTTTTAGTTGATATATTTACATTTTGGCAGATCTTTTAACGTTTTCGCGCCAATCTGACCCATATTGGAAATCAAATCAGCGCGCAGGATATCCACGACGTGATCCGCACCTTTTGCGCCAAAGGCGCCTAATCCATAGTGAAATCCGCGCCCCAGCATGGTGAAACTGGCCCCAAGGGCAAAGGCGCGCAGGATATCAAGGCCACCTTCAATGCCACTGTCGAAAATCAGCGGATAGTCGGGGCCAACCGCGGTGCGAATGCGTGGCAGGGCGGTGATGCTGGCGGGCGCGCCTGCAAACTGACGGCCCGCGTGGTTGGACACCCAAACAGCGTCAACGCCCATGTTTTGCAATTTCACCGCGTCATCGGGGTTTAACACGCCTTTCACCACCAGCGCGCCCTCCCATTCATCGCGTAGCTCTTGCAAATAGCGCCAATCGGGCGAGGTGCGCAGCAGATAGCCGATGTGCTGGGTTGAGGACAGGGATTTCGAATTATCCATGTATTTTTCAAGGGTGCGCAGGCGCGGCATACCGGTTTGTAGGGTGCCCAAACCCCATGTAGGGCAGGTCATGATCTGGGCCAGAATGCGCGGGGTAATGCGCGGCGGATTGGTTAGGCCGCCACGGGTTTGGCGCTCGCGGCGGCTGGCAACAGGCACATCAACCGTTAAAACCAGCGTATGAAACCCTGCGGTTCTGGCGCGGGTCAACAGATCGGTGCGAATGGCGGGATCGCGGGGCGGATACAGCTGAAACCAGCCTTGATCGCCAATATGGGGCGCAAGGGTTTCGGGCGTCTGGCTGGCCACGGTGGACAGGGTGTAGGGGATGCTTTCCCGCGCGCCAAGGCGGGCCAGTGTTTGCTCGGCCCCGGGCCAGATCAGGCCGGACATTCCAACCGGCGCAATGCCAAAGGGCAGGGGATAGGCGCGGCCCATCAGGGTGATGGACAGATCAGGGGTAAATTCACCGTGCAGGATAGAAGGACGCAACAGCACCTTGTCAAGCTGGCCACGGTTGCGCGTTTTTGTGCTTTCGTCGCCTGTGGCGCTGTCTAGATAGTCCCGGACAAAACGGGGAATACGGCGGCGGGCAGTTTGGCGTAGATCGTCAAGGGCGGGATGGGAGCGATGCAGGGTCATGGCCTTGGTTTTAGCGGGAAGATCGGAGGATGCAAAGCCATCGGAACGATTCTAATATTCCGGAATATTAGAATCCGTCGGGCAATCGAAAAACACATATCGGCAAGTGATCGTTCGATCAGGAAAATTGCTCGGGGTCTTGCGCAAGTCCGGAACAGGAATTCAGAACAATAAGCGAACACCCCTTTATCTTGCGATCCGGTTTGGCTAAAGAGAAGGGATGAGCGATTATGATGATTTTTCCGGCAATCCGGTGCCTTTATCCCAACGTGCCTTTGCGGCGCGCCCGACGCGCTATCTGGATGGGCTGAACCCCGCGCAGCGTGAAGCGGTCGAAGCCATGGACGGGCCGGTTTTAATTCTGGCGGGGGCCGGCACGGGTAAAACCACTGCGCTTATGTCGAGGGTTGCGCATTTGATAGACACTGGTCGGGCACGGTCAAATGAGGTGTTGGCAGTGACGTTTACCAACAAGGCCGCGATATCAATGAGAAATCGACTAAGTAACACGCCTTACGGTTTCTCTCACCCGTTTCCATGGCTGGGCACGTTTCATGCGATTTGTGTGAAACTGTTACGTCGCCATGCCGAATTGGTGGGGCTAAAAAGCAATTTCACCATTCTGGATAGTGATGACCAAATCCGGTTGCTGAAACAACTGCTTTCTGCGGCCAATATTGACGATAAAAAATGGCCCGCTCGGATGCTGGCGGGGATCATAGACGGGTGGAAAAATCGGGCCTGGACGCCGGAAAATGTGCCAAGCAGTGAAGCGGGGCTGTTTGATTATCGTGGCACC
>CAMZKY010000283.1 GCA_947311455.1 uncultured Marinosulfonomonas sp.
CATATCTCTTACTCCACCACTTTGGGCACAGCGAAAAAACCTTCGCGCGCATCGGGGGCATTGGCTAGAATTTTCTCGGGCTGGTTGCCATCGGTAACAACATCCTCGCGCCGTTTCAAACGTTGTGGTGTAACCGATGTCATCGGTTCCACACCGTCGATATCAACCTCGTTTAGTTGCTCGATAAAGCCCATGATGGCGCTGAATTCTTCGGCCAGTTTAGGCAAATCGGCATCTTCTACGCGAATACGTGCCAGATGGGCAACGCGGGCGGCTGTTTCCTTGTCAATCGACATGACGGGTCTCCGTTTACTTGGTTGCATTGCGTTTAGCGATCTGATGCGGCGCTCGCAAGCCTATCGGGTCCGCAAAAATCAATTTTGCAGGTTTGAGCCTGATTTTTCCGATATTATCTCCATACAAATCGCATATGAGTAAATTACCTCAAAGCCCCCCGGCCCCGAAAGATGCAAAGCCACGGGCGATAGACGGGCTTATCGTTCCCTTCGGTTACTCTTCGCCAGAACACGATGCATAGTGAAGACAGCCGTAAGGATGGATGAACGATTCACCCGCGTTTTGCGGCGAAAAAAGCTTTCAACATCGCCTCACATTCCTGCGCCCGCAGCCCGTCTATCACTTCGGGCACATGATGCGCCTGAGAATGCTCAAACACACGCGGCCCTTGCAACACTCCGCCCGATTTCGAATCACTGGCCCCGAAATACAGTCGCCGGATACGCGCCGCCGAAATCGCCATAGCGCACATTGGGCAAGGCTCCAGCGTTACATATAGATCGCACCCCGTCAGGCGCTCGGTCTGCAATAGATCACAAGCCGCACGAATGGCCAAAACTTCGGCGTGGGCTGTCGGATCATTCAATTCACGGGTGCGATTTCCCGCCACCGCCAGCACCATTTCACCCCGCACAATCACCGCCCCCACAGGCACTTCTCCACGATCCGCCGCGGTGCGCGCCTGTTCTAGTGCCATCTCCATATATGAGGTGAATTCTACCATCCCCCACAAATGCCTGTTTCGATTGCCTTTGCCAAGGGGGGACGCTATGGCAAGGCATGGAAAATGAAACACCAAAGGGCGATCGAATCGCCAAAGTTATGGCCCGCGCTGGATTGGCCTCGCGCCGCGAGGCCGAGCGTATGATCAATGCTGGCCGCGTATCGGTAAACGGCAAGATCATCGACAGCCCCGCCTTAAACGTCACCCCTGCCGACAAAATTGTGGTCGACGGCAAAGACGTGGGCGAACCGGAGCCGCCGCGCCTATGGCTTTATCACAAACCCATCGGCCTGATCACCACCGAGCGCGACGACAAAGGCCGCGACAAGGTGTTTGACAATTTGCCCGATAACATGCCGCGTGTGGTTTCCGTTGGTCGATTGGATATCAATTCCGAAGGCCTGCTGCTGCTGACAAATGACGGCGGCATCAAACGCAAACTGGAACTGCCCAGCACCGGATGGCTGCGCCGTTACCGCGTGCGCGTGAATGGCCGCCCCAAAGACATCATCCTTGATCCCTTGCGCAAAGGTGTTGTGGTTGAAGGCGAGCGTTTTCAACCGATGGAAATTTCGATTGATAAGCAACAAGGCGCAAATGCGTGGCTAACCATTGCCATCCGCGAAGGCAAAAATCGCGAAATTCGTCGTGCGTTGGGTGATGTCGGGCTAAAAGTAAACCGGTTGATCCGCGTGTCTTATGGCCCGTTCCAACTGGGCGATCTGAAACGCGGCGAAGTAGAAGAAATCAAACCCCGCGTGCTGCGCGATCAACTGGGCCTGAAAAAAGGGCCGGATCAAAGACCAAAGCCCAAACCGGTACGGCGGCGGCGGCGGTAGGGTGGGGGCAAAGCAACCCTATGCCGCCACTGCTCGTTAACCAATTCACACCGTTCGCCCCGTTAACCCGCTATCCGGCCGATTTTTTGGCATACGTTTGCCATACGTTTGCCATACCGCGAATTTGGCAAAAAACCCTGTTAACAAAGGTTATTCGTCGGTAAATCTGTAAAACACCGGTTTTCAGGGAATACCCCACACACGCGTTAACCTATGCGTTCAAGCGCCCAACAGCCTTGCCAGCTTTGCAATCCCCGTTTCGATCTGCGCAACCGATGGCAGGGAATAATTCAGCCGCAAGGTGTTGCGCCCGCTTTTGTCGGCAAAAAACGCATGGCCCGGCACAAAGGCAACGCCGATTTCATTGACGGCGCGTTCCAGTAATTGTGCGGTATCTGCCCCCTCGGGTAGGGTCATCCAGATAAACATACCACCCTCGGGCCGTGTCCATTCTATGCTGTCCGGCATGTGGGCTTCAAGCGCTGCCAACATCGCGTCGCGTTTGATCCGATAGGCGGCAATCGTTTTGGCAACCTGTTGATCATACAAGGTTTTCGCCAGTTCAGCCATCACCATCTGATTGATCGCGGGGCTGTTTAGATCGCTGGCCTGTTTGATCAGGGTCAGGCGGGAAATCACATCCGCTTTGGCGCAAACCCAGCCCACGCGCAGCCCCGGCGTGAACACCTTTGAAAACGATCCACAATAAATCACCCGCGACGCATCAATCCCGCCGCACGCTTCAACGTCCAGCGCTTGCAGGCTGCGCACCGGCGCGCCGTCAAACCGCAGGGCAGCATACGGGCTATCCTCAATGATCGGGCAATCGATATCGCGTACTAATGTTAACAAATCGTGGCGCTGTTCCAGGGTTAAGGTTTCGCCCGTTGGGTTGGCAAAATCCGGCACCACATAGGCAAACGGCACACGGCCCCCGTTGGCATGCGCTGCTTCGGTATAAGAAGCGGCGGAACGGTTGCTTTGATGGAATCCAAGCGTATCGTAATTGGGTTGGCTTGGCGCAAAGGCCCGCAATGCCCCAAGATATGTAGGGGCAGCAACCAGCGCGGTATCATCCTTTGAAATCAGTAACTTCCCTATAAATTCAAGCGCTTGTTGCGATCCAGAAGTAATCAGAATGTTGTCAGGGATGCATGGAACACCACGCATCGCCATATGGCCAACAATCCAGTCACGCAAATCCGGGTCGCCTTCACTGACAGAATATTGCAAGGCGCGGGCAGAAGCGTCCTTATCTTTAAGGATTTGCGCATAAGCCTCTGCTATTTCAGAACGTGGGAACAAATCCGGATCAGGGATGCCTCCCGCAAAGGAAATCACATCAGGGCGAGCGATCACCTTTAGCAATTCGCGGATTTCGCTGGCCTGCATGCCTTGCATACGATCCGCATATTCGGGTTGCCATTGTTGTTGCATCTACGCGCTCCTATTTAGGTCAGCATTTCATACCTATTAATTACGATACCGGTCACGCGCCTAAAATCAAGGATTATTTCACCCCGCGACACGGCAAGCCATTTGCAAACCTGTCAACACAGGTTATGAAGATTTCAACGAAACCTATCCTGTGGGAGCGAACGCATGGGCGACCTATTTACGATTGAAAACCTGTTAAATCTTGGGGTGCTGATTTTTCTGCAAGCCGTTTTGGGCTTTGATAACCTGCTTTATATCAGCATCGAAAGCAAACGCGCGCCAAAGGCCAGCCAGAAATCCGTGCGATTCTGGGGCATTATCATCGCCGTGGCTTTGCGGGTTGTGCTGCTATATGTGATGATCAAACTGATCGACATGATGTCAGAGCCGTTCTTTGTTTTCAACTATCCCGGCATTATTGAAGGCGGCGTAAATTTTGCCACCTGCGTGTTTGTGATTGGCGGAGCGTTCATCATGTATACGGCGCTTAAGGAAATTTCGCACATGTTAACAATTGAACATCTCGACAATGGCATGGGCAATAAAAACCAGCGTTCGGCTGTTTCCGTGGTGGTAATGATCGTGCTTATGAACCTGATTTTCAGCTTTGATTCCGTATTGTCGGCACTGGCCATTACCAATGTATTTCCAGTTCTTGCCATCGCAATTGTAATTTCCGGCATTGCCATGTTGGCATTGGCCGACGGGGTGACAAATTTTCTTGAAAAGAACCGCATGTATGAGGTGTTAGGTCTATTTATTCTGTTGATCGTTGGTGTGGTTTTACTAGGCGAGGCCGGCCCAGCGGCGGCGCACGCCATGCATGATGATGGCCTCTGGATTAAACTGTTTGGCTACAATATTGTGCCGATGTCCAAAGCCACTTTCTACTTCTCGATTGTGGTTCTGGTGGCCGTCGAAGTGATCCAGTCGGGTTATTCGAAAAAACTGAATGCAGAGCGCGGTACCAACCGCGATTGATTCAGGTATTCGACGATATAAAATATGTTAACCCTATGTTTTTATGTGAAAATATAGGGTTTTCTTTTCAATCTCTATTTCCCTATACGCGCCGCCATCTCATCAATAACCCCGCTAAAAAATGCTTGGGTTTTGGCATCGGGTTGGCGGATCTCATAGGATTCAGCCAAAGGATCCGGCGCATTTATCTGACTTCCGCTTAGCTCCTCGATCACTGCATGGCCGCAAAATGGCACATAGGATTCTGAATAGCCGCCTTCATGCACGATCACCAGTTTCCCCCCACACAGATCAGCGGCAGAGTGCATCATCTGGCGGGTCATTTTGCGGAATGTGTCCGCCGTGCCCAGCATCCGGCCAAGCGGGTCATCAATGGCAATATCATAGCCGCAGGCCACGATAATTACATCCGGTTTGAAAGCCGCCAGCGCCGGTTGCACCAAACGTTCCATGGCCTCCAGATAGGTGTGATGCCCTGCCCCCGCAGGCAGCGGGATATTCAGATTATAACCCACTCCCTGCCCTTTGCCC
>CAMZKY010000284.1 GCA_947311455.1 uncultured Marinosulfonomonas sp.
GCGAAAAACCCGGAACGATTGCAACAATCTACCGATCTCGTCATTCGAGGTCGGTTTTTTGCGCAATTCCACACTGCGATCCCCCTGCGCCAGTTTCATCATCGCTTTGGAAATTGCGCTGATATTTTTGGTCACATACCCCGAAACAAATACAGCCGCCAATACCGCTACGGTAATACTGACTACGCCGGCAAACAGAATCAGAAATTTTGCGACATCGATCGACGTAGATGTTTTTTCGCGTTCTTTCGAAAGGTAGTCTTCAGCACTTTGGGCAAACTGTCGTGCGAGGTTGCTAATTTCTCCCGCATGAAAACGTATCCGGAACAACGCGTTTTGGCTATCCACACTGTGCGACAATTCTCGCTTTCGTGTTTGAAACACCCCCTCCGGGTCATGGGCCAACGCTTCTAGCTGATTAACAAAAATAGAAAAAGATCTTGCGTCTTCTCGTGTGTTAAACTCACGTACAATGCGTTGATACGCGCGGCGCTTTTCACCAACCCCAACAAGGTTTTCCGCGTGTGCAGCACCGGAAAGCGCGTTGGTCATGGCCTGCAACGTTAACCAAACCTGTCGTTGCTGGGCCGACTGATTGTCACTGGTGGCGAGCATATATAGGCGCTTTTCCATTTCATCCAGTTGACGGGCAACACTTAATGTATGATCCCGTTCACGGCGCAGGCGTGTGACCGACTTTGCCAAATCCCGTATGGCAATTTTCATCTGGTGGATCGTTCCGGCAATATCTTCTTCGTAGATGTAAATAGGTGATCCTTTGGCGGCGGTTTTGTTGGGCCATGGCCCAATGGCTGATTTCAGCGTTTCCAGCAGGGCTTGTTCTTCTTTGTTAATCAAATAGTTGGATTGAAGATTTAACAAATAGGGTGCAGAGCGCGCAACATTGGCAGATTGGCGTGACAGATTTAAAGAATTTGTGACTTCAATCATAGTTTGCCGGTGCAGGCGCTCCATGCGGGCGCCGGCACGATCAAGGGTATACCACGCGACACCACCCACAAAAAGCGTTGAGAAGGCCAAAAGAGCCAGCACAAACCAAAGGCGTTGGCGGATATCCATTTTAAGATAAAGGGGGTTGGTCACGATCCCAAGCCTGGTGAGCATACAAATATGTAGCCAAGACCGCGGCGGGTTTGCAAATGCACCGGCTTTGAGGGCACGGATTCAATTTTCCGTCGCAATCGCAGGATTAAAACATCAATTGTGCGATCAACATAATGCGTCAGATCACTTCCTAATTCGGCAAGCAATTCTTCACGTGGGATAATTTTGTCAGGATTGCGCAAAAACACTTCGAGCAATCGGTATTCACCGTTGGTCAGCGGTATTTCGGCCCCCGAATGATCCAGCAATTGGCGATTTTTGCAATCCAGAACCTTATCACCAAAGGATATGCGATCCCCGTCTGCATCATCAAATTCCGGTTCGGAGATGTTGGTTTTTGAATAGCGTCGTAAAACGGCTCGTATCCGCGCAACCAATTCACGCGGGTTGAACGGTTTCATCACGTAATCATCCGCACCCGCATCTAGCCCTTCTATTTTGTCCACCTCATCCCCAACACCCGTTAGCATAACGATTGGTAAATCAAGGCTTTTACGGATGTGTTTGGCCAAAACCAAACCGGATTCACCATCCAACCGTAGATCAATCAACGCCAGATCAATATCAGGAATTTCACCAAGTGCATAAAACTCTTTGCTGCCGTGCAACGGGATAGCCACAAAACCGCTTGCTTCCAACAATGAAGCTAACGCAAGCCGAACCCCCGCATCATCATCCACAATCGCCACTTTTTGATTTTGTTTCGCTTCAGCGTCCCCAGTGATATTCACACCAATCCCTCAATGATTTTTTAATTTACGATACTATACCACAGTTCAGCGCAAAATTTCATCTTTAAAAACCCACGCAACAAGCGCACAGCAGGCTGAGAATGTGTAACATTTGTAGAGATTGTAATATTGTTAACACTAATTAATCCCATTCCCCGTTTCCAGTGAATGTTCTCTCTCGCTCAATCTATTTTACAGCCCTAACATTTTCTAGATCAATATACTAATCCGACTCTGTTTGCCGGTTACAAATGATCTTAAACACTTGGGAGACTATTATGAAAAAGAAGACTCTACTCAGCGCCGTTGCGTTGACGGCAGTTCTATCTGCAGGTTCTGTATATGCAGGTGAGCTGAATGTTGTTTGCTCAAACGAGCAAGACTGGTGCGATTTGATGGCCGGTAACTTTGAGGACAAAACCGGACACACCGTCAACATGGTGCGTAAATCAACTGGTGAAACCCTTGCACAAGTCCGCGCCGAAGCTGGCAACCCGAAAATCGACGTTTGGTGGGGTGGCACAGGTGATCCACATTTGATCGCAGCAGCCGAAGGCCTGACACAAGCATCCGGTGTTGATACCTCCGATCTTTTGGGCTGGGCACAAAACCTTGCAACCATTTCAGAAGGCCGCACAATCGGTATTCACCTTGGTGTTCTGGGTGTTGCTTACAACCGTGAAATCCTGGAAGAAAAAGGCATCGCACCGCCTGCATGCTGGAAAGATCTAACAGATCCACGCTTTAAAGGTGAAATTCAGGTCGCAAACCCGAATTCATCAGGCACCGCCTACACCGAGCTTGCGACAGTTGTGCAAGTGTTTGGCGAAGATGATGCGTTTAAACTGTTGATCGAAATCGGCAAAAACGTGAACTCTTACACCAAATCAGGCTCTGCCCCCTCCAAGGCCGCAGCGCGTGGCGAAACCGGTGTTTCCATTGGCTTTGAGCACGACATGGTTAAACTGCGTCGCAAAGGCTTCCCATTGGAAATCGTATCGCCTTGCGAAGGCACTGGCTATGAGGTTGGCGGTGTTTCTATCATCAAAGGCGCGAAAAACTTTGATGCGGCGAAACAATGGGTTGAGTTTGTGCTAAGCGCCGAGGCCCAGTCTGCTGGCCCTCAAGTTGGTGTTTACAATGTTCCATCCAATTCAAACGCAACAATTCCTGCCGAGGCCCCGTCCGTTGAATCAATCAAACTGATTGATTACGATTTTGCCACCTATGGCTCGACCGATACACGTGCCCGCTTGTTGGCCCGTTGGGATTCAGAAGTAAAACCAAAATAGGCTTTTCTTTTTTTAAACACTAAGCAAGGCGCAGCGCTGTTGCGCCTTGTTTCAATAGATGATCGCAAACGCGGCATATTGAATTTCCTTTGGGGGGCAAATCATGACACGCACCGTCACCATGTGGCTATTGATCGGGTTATTCGGCTTTGTGCTGACGCCGTGGTATATGACCGACGCTGGATTTTGGGGGTTTTCCTGGATTTCGGGCGTTGCCTCTGATGGCGAAAGCGGCTCGGCTTTTTTCCTGATGTTATTGCATGGCCGCGCTTGGTTATTTCCACCGCTTATTGCCTTCGCCCTATCAGGTGTGGCGCTATTGCTTATCAAAAACCCTGTGCAAAAGGCGCGCGTCATTGTCGGAATTACTGGCGTTGGTTTGCTATTCACCATGATGCAAGGCCTTGCCATTGTGCGTGGTGGGCCACGATTTTTCGAAAGCTTTTATTCTACATTAGGCGGAGTTGATGGCCAACTTGGCTTTGGTGCAGGTGCAGGAATTGTGTTGTTTTCCCTATTGTTCATGCTCACCACCGCCTATTCTTCGGCTGGTAAGGGCAGCGGTGACGCCTTTGTTGTTAGCCTGATCGGACTTATTATCGCCCTTGTCGGGGTGTTTGTGTTCTATCCGGTATCGCATATCCTGGTGAACGCCTTTCGCGTTCCGGGGGGTGAATTTTCAGCGACTGATTTCTTAACCCGGCTGTTCTCATCTGAATTGTGGCATATCGGCTGCATAACCTTTTCAGGAAGCTGCGGGCCTGCAATTAATTCCCTGGTATTGGCCATCTTGACCGGTGCATCGACAGTGCTGCTGGGCTTGGCTTTTGCCCTAATTTTCACTCGTACAAACTTCATTGCCAAACCTTTGCTGCGTGTGCTTACCGTGATCCCGATTATTACCCCCCCGTTTGTGATCGGCCTTGCCTTGATCCTGTTGTTTGGGCGTACAGGCTCTGCAACAGCCCTTTTTGCCGATCTGTTCGGCTGGGAAAAAACCCGTTGGATTTACGGCTTTGGCGGGGTTTATCTGGCGCAGGTTCTGTCCTTTACCCCGATTGCATTTCTGGTGCTGATTGGCGTGGTGGAAGGCATTAGCCCATCAATGGAAGAAGCCAGCCAAACCCTTGACGCCAACGCGTGGCAAACCTTCCGTTACGTGTCTTTCCCGCTTATGCGCCCGGGCTTGGCCAATGCGTTCCTGCTGGGGTTTATCGAAAGCCTTGCGGATTTTGGCAACCCGCTGGTGTTGGGGGGCGGCAGGTTTAACGTGCTTTCGACGGAAATCTATTTCTCGATTGTAGGCACTGTGGCCGATCCGGCCAAGGCCGCGATCCTTGCGATGGCGCTTTTGATGCTGACGCTAGGCGCGTTCCTGATCCAGCGTAAATGGGTTGGCACCAAATCTTATGCCACTGTGACAGGCAAAGCCGATTCCGGCCAACACGCCGCCCTGTCACGCGGTGTGAAATTTGCCGCCTACACCACCGCCCTGCCATGGGCCGCGTTTACCGCTGTGGTGTATTCGATGATCGCCTTTGGCTCGTTTGTGAAATTGTGGGGGTACGACCACACCTTTACTTTTGAACATTACATCCGTGCCTTTGGTATCAAACACACCGATTTTGGCTGGAAACTGAAAGGCGTTGCCTGGGACAGCTATTTCACCACGCTGGAAATCGCCACCATCGCCGCCCCCCTTACGGCGATTGTCGGGCTGGGCACCGCCTATCTGCTGGTGCGCCAGAATTTCTTTGGCAAAAACGCGTTTGAATTTTCCACGATGTTGTCCTTTGCCATTCCCGGCACGGTGATCGGCGTAAGCTATATTCTGGCCTTCAACTTCCCGCCGGTCGAGCTGACCGGCACATCCATCATCCTGATTATTGTGTTTGTTTTCAGGAACATGCCCGTCGGAGTACGGGGCGGGATTGCCGCCATGAGCCAGCTTGACAAAAGCCTGGACGAGGCCTCGATCACCCTTGGCGCCAACAGCTTTACCACCGTGCGCCGCGTGATCCGCCCCTTAATGGGACCGGCCATTCTGGCCGCGCTTACTTATAGTTTTGTGCGCGCCATTACCTCGGTTTCGGCGGTGATCTTTCTGGTGAGCGCCCGCCACAACATGGCCACATCGTTCATCGTCGGACGGGTGGAAAACGGAGAGTTCGGCATTGCCATCGCCTATTCCGCCGTGCTGATCTTTACCATGCTGTTTGCCATCATTCTGCTGCAACTGTTGATCGGAAAACGCAAATTGCGCCGCACTGATCGTGTTGCCAAAGCCCATTAATTCAGGAGAGAGTTTATGACCACCCCGACAGAAGGTTCCGTCGTTTTTAAAAACGTGGTGAAAAAATACGGTAACGTCACAGCGTTAAAACCCCTAAACTTGTCGATTGAACCGGGCAAACTAGTGACCCTGCTTGGCCCGTCGGGCTGTGGCAAAACCACAACCTTGCGCCTGATTGCCGGGCTAGAGGCGGCCACATCGGGCAACATCATCATTGGCGGCGAAGATGTTACACATCTGTCGGCCACCTATCGCAAGGTTTCTATGGTGTTCCAGTCTTACGCCCTATTCCCCCATATGACTGTGGTGGAAAACGTGGCTTATGGCCTAACCGTTAAAAAGATGCCCAAAAACGAGGCCCACCAAAAAGCCGAACAAGGGCTTGAATTGGTTGGCTTAAAAGGCTTTGGCGCGCGGTTGCCGTCTGAATTATCGGGCGGTCAACAACAACGTGTGGCTGTGGCCCGTGCGATTGTGTTGGAACCGGAGGTTTTGTTGCTGGATGAACCGCTTTCAAATCTAGACGCAAAACTGCGCCGCCATGTGCGCGAAGAAATCCGCCAAATTCAACAAAATCTAGGGCTAACAGCGGTTTACGTGACCCATGATCAGGAAGAGGCGATGGCGGTTTCCGACACCATCATCGTGATGAAAGACGCCGAAATTGCCCAAATCGGCACCCCGCGTGATCTGTACGAAAAACCCAATTCATCGTTTATTGCCGATTTCATCGGCGATGCAAATCTGATTGATTGCGACGTAACGCATACCGACGGCAACCAATCCGATATTGTGGTTGCAGGCACAAAGCTATCCCTGAAGACCCCTGCCAATGGCACAGGTGCAGGTAAGCTGGTGATCCGTCCGCATCAGGTTATTCTATCGAACGAGAAAACCGAAACCGGATTTGAAGGCCACGTAACCTATGCCGCCTATCTGGGCAACATGACCCAATACACGGTTGATGGCCCACTGGGGCAGCTGTTTGTGATCTCGAACGTGTCAGAGTCGCCGATCAAAATGGGCGATACAGTATCGATCAATTTCAAAGACAACGATATTCGATTGGTGGATATTTAAACCGTATGGCTGTTTTCCCGCTATTTTCGCATAAACGCCTTGGAAACCTTTGTTAACAAGGCATTTTTTTGGTTTTTCGTTGTATGGCTTGCGTATGGCAAACGTATGGCAAACGTATGGCAAATTTCGCAGATTTGGCGGGTTAACGCTGCGTGCGCTTAAATCCACTTCGGATCTGGCCTAGGATAAAATCGAATCCACATTGCGCGCCGCGCAATCATCACGCGGGCAAATGCGGCAGGCAACGCCGATTTGCATCGCAGCTTCATCCGATAGGTTGGTGTGGGTTTCGGGCAGGATCAACATGGTCGCCTCGATCACCGCGGGCGCGTTTGCATTTTCCTGCGGCGCAATTTCAGCAATTGCATATGTTAAAAACCGCACGTCGCGAAATCCGGGCATTTCCACAACAGTGCGGACCGGAACATGTGGGCGCATCAACACCTGAAACAACGGCCACAAAGCGCAGGCTCCGCCCGTGGTTGGATAGGAAAAACCTTCGATCGGAATTTGAACACCAAAGCCCCCTGCCCCGTTGCAAATCACCAACCCCGATTTAGGTATACCGTCTGTGACCGGCAACGCAGCAATACGGCGCAAGACCTGCGAAAATGGTATCTTGAGTTGCGCGGCAATTTGAAAGGGATCACAAAACGCCGTGCCAACCGTCTCGAGAAACGTGGTTTGGCTAGGCTCATCGTGATCGTCGGGATAAGTCGCCAGCAAAGGCGCGATGCGGTTTTTTTCGATTTCACTGGCAACATCAGTGTCTTTTGCTGCATCAACGGTTTCATCAAAATATTTAACCAACCCCTCAAGCGCATCGGCAAGGCGTTTTGCATCCTGGATCAGGTTTTCGGTAAAGCGCTTTTGAAACGCCACATCCACAGTTTCAGGTTCGGCCAAAATCGACGCGGTGGATCGAATGGCGGTGACCGTAGAAATCGCATCATGCAGGGAGTCCGACAAAAACGGATCATGGGCCAAACGGTCGGTCATTTCGGTGGTCATACGCGACAGGCGATTGATCTGTTCATGCTGGCTGATAATCACCGCGCTCCAGTTTGGAAAACGCCGCGCCAGATCATCTATTTTGTTCATTTCCTTGGGCGATGTTTTCACACCAGAGGCAAGCGCGGCATCGCGCAATTTGATAATTGTCTGTTCTTCCGCGCGCTCGGATAAGGATGTTGCGTCAACCCCGAGTGCGCGCGCAATATCCAACAACAGCTTGCCGCCGATTCTGCGTTTATTATGTTCGATCAGGTTCAGGTAGGCCGCAGAAATTCCAACTTTGGCCGCCAAATCCGCCTGTTTGAGGTGGAATTCAATCCGAATGTCCCGAATGCGACTACCTGTCAAGATCTTGCGCGGCATCAATTTATCCCTTTTTTTCAATAGGTTTCTGCAGGCGCGAGATAATTTTTTTACATTCTCCCAACGTCTTTTGTTTATTTATTTACAATCTTTTCCTTAACTTCAAGACGTTTGTTGAGATTTCAGTCACCATTGCGCGATTATAGAGCAGCCTTTGTAAAAGGTTCGCGGCGTCACTGGGAGGTGTGCCGCACACACTAACGGGAGGAACTACATGACGAAATCCAATCTGACACGTCGGGGTCTGATCAAAACTGGCGCAGCTGCCAGTGCTGGTTTGGCAATGCCGACACTTTTCACCGGTAACGTTTGGGCAGCAGCCCACAGTGGCTATCGCAATGCGCCAACGAATGGCACTGTGACACTTGGCTTTAACGTGCCACAATCCGGCCCTTACGCCGACGAAGGCGCGGACGAATTGCGCGCTTATGAACTGGCTGTCGAGCACCTGAACGGTGGCGGCGATGGCGGTATGATGAACACATTCTCATCATCTGCCCTGACAGGCGCCGGTATCCTTGGCAACAAGGTTCAGTTCGTCACAGGCGACACGCAAACCAAATCCGATGCGGCGCGGGCCTCTGCGAAATCCATGATCGAAAAAGACGGTGCCGTGATGATCACCGGCGGGTCTTCTTCGGGTGTGGCGATTGCCGTTCAAGGCATGTGTCAAGAAGCCGGCGTGATCTTTATGGCCGGTCTGACCCACTCCAACGACACCACAGGCAAAGACAAAAAAGCAAATGGCTTCCGCCACTTCTTTAACGCTTATATGTCTGCGGCGGCTTTGGCGCCTGTGCTTAAGAAACTATACGGCACAGATCGCACAGCCTATCACCTGACAGCTGACTATTCATGGGGCTGGACACAAGAAGAATCCATCGCCGCAGCCACCGAGGCTATGGGCTGGAAAACAGCTGAAAAAGTGCGCACACCTTTGGCAACCACCGACTTTAGCTCCTACATCGCGCCTGTGCTGAACTCCGGTGCCGATGTTCTGGTTCTGAACCACTACGGCGGCAATATGGTGAACTCGCTGACCAACGCGGTTCAATTCGGCCTGCGTGACAAGCAAGTGAACGGCAAAAACTTTGAAATCGTTGTTCCGCTTTATTCTCGCCTGATGGCGAAAGGCGCTGGTGCCAACGTGAAAGGCATCTTTGGTTCAACCAACTGGCACTGGTCTTTGACCGATGCAGGCTCCAAAGCGTTTGTGAAATCCTTTGGCACAAAATACGGCTTCCCTCCTTCACAGGCGGCGCACACTGTATATTGCCAAACTCTGCTTTATGCTGATGCATGTCAGCGTGCGGGCACACATAATCCGTGTGCGGTTGCAGAAGCATTGGAAGGCTTTAAATTTGATGGTCTTGGCAACGGCCCAACAGAATACCGTGCCGAAGATCACCAGTGTTTCAAAGACGTTTTGGTTGTGAAGGGTAAAGAAAACCCCGAAAACGAATTCGATCTTCTTGAAATCGTTGAAGTCACACCACGCGCACAAGTGGAATACGCACCGGATCATCCGATGTTTGCAGGCGGTGAACTGGGCAAATGTAACCCGGGCGCATAAGCCTTACGCTTTACAAATTCTTTGATCGCACCTCGCGGTGCGGTCGGAATACAACCGGTTACTCACAACAATCGTTCTGGTCGTGTTTCAGGACACGGCCAGAAAACACAATATTCTTCACATCGGGCGGGGATGATGGATCAAATTTTTCTACAAGTATTAAACGGGTTGGACAAAGGCAGTGCTTATGCGCTGATTGCTTTGGGCCTAACCCTGATTTTCGGCACGCTTGGCGTTGTTAACTTTGCCCACGGGGCTTTGTTTATGATCGGGGCGTTTTGTGCGGTGACACTGCAAAAAATTCTGACCCTGTCAAAAATCACCATCGACCCGACCAAAACCGATTTTCTGGGCAATCCGGCCAAAATCAAAACACCCTATGTCGAAGGCTGGTTTGGCCCCGATATGGGCGCGATGATCATTGATTGGTCAGTGCCGATGGCGGTTCTGTTTTCGATCCCCGTTATGATCCTTGTGGGGTTCATCATGGAGCGCGGGTTGATCAAACATTTCTACCACCGCCCCCATGCCGACCAGATTCTTGTAACCTTTGGCCTTGCGATTGTTCTGCAAGAGGTGGTTAAACAATTCTACGGTGCCAACCCTATTCCCACCCCTGCCCCTGCGGCCTTTAAAGGATCGTTTGATTTCGGGGTGATGCTGGGCATTGACGCCAACAAGGTGATCTATCCCTATTGGCGCATGGTCTACTTTCTGTTTTCCGCTGTGGTTATCAGCGCGGTGTTTGCCTTTTTGCGCTTTACCACCTTTGGCATGGTTGTGCGCGCCGGCATGGCCGATCGCGAAACCGTGGGCCTGCTGGGGATCAATATCGACAAACGCTTTACCATCATGTTCGGCATCGCTGCTGCCGTGGCGGGTATGGCGGGCGTGATGTATGCGCCGATCAATTCGCCAAATTATCACATGGGCATGGATTTCCTTGTGCTTTCATTCGTGGTGGTGGTTGTTGGCGGCATGGGCAGTTTGCCCGGCGCGGTGCTGGCGGGGTTCCTGCTGGGCATTCTGGAAAGCTTTTCATCCATGAACGAAGTCAAATCCCTGATCCCGGGGATTGACCAGATTATCATCTATCTTGTTGCAATCATTATCCTGCTTGCCCGCCCGCGTGGGCTGATGGGTAAACGCGGCGTGATGGAGGATTAAGCCATGCTTGGACTAAACAAAAAAGATACCATGTTCCTGCTGATCGTGATTGCCCTGACAATGGCAACCCCGTTTCTGATGCAACCGTTTTCCGAAGGCAGTGCGCTGGCGCAGTTTAACGGCGGCTATCCCGATTTGATGGCCAAGGTGGCGATATTCGGCATCTTTGCCATCGGGTTCAACATCCTTTTCGGCCTAACCGGATACCTATCCTTTGGCCATGCGGCGTTTCTGGGTGTGGGCAGCTATTCCGCCGTATGGATGTTTAAAATCCTGTCGCTGAATGTGTTTCCGGCAATCATCCTTGCGGTGATTATGGCGGGCCTGTTTTCTTTGGTGATCGGCTATATCAGCCTGCGCCGCTCGGGCATCTATTTTTCAATCCTGACGCTGGCAATGGCGGAAATGTCGTTCCGTCTGGCCTATTCGGTGTTCACACCGCTAACAAACGGCGAAACAGGATTGCAAGTGCGCCCCAGTGATGTGCAACTGCTGGATGGCCCGAACGCGCCGGAATATCCCAATATTTTCGGCCTATTGATCAGCGACTCCTATAAATGGGAGGTCGCGGGCCATGTGTTTACCTTTAACGTCGGGTTCTATTTCTGTGCTGTGATCGCCATCATTGCCTTTTATATCAGCCTGCGGATTTTCCGCTCGCCTTTCGGGATGATGTTGCGCGCGGTGAAATCCAATCAAAACCGGATGAGCTATACTGGCCTGAACCCCCGCCCCTATACCCTTGCCGCCTTTGTGATTTCCGGCATGTATGCGGGCCTTGCCGGTGGCTTGCTGGCGGTGATGGATCCTTTGGCGGGGGCTGAGCGGATGCAATGGACAGCCTCGGGCGAAGTGGTGATTATGACCATCCTTGGCGGCGCGGGCACGTTGCTTGGCCCGGTTCTGGGCGCGGGCGCAATCAAATATCTGGAAAACATCTTTTCCAAAATCAACGAAACCGTGTTGCATGACTGGTTTGCCTTCCTGCCCGACAGCATCGAGGATGTGGTGGTGTTCATCCTGTCCCGCTTTACCGGACATGGCTGGGCGCTGACCCTTGGATTGATGTTTATGCTGGTGGTCACCTTCCTGCCCGGTGGGCTGGTTGAAGGCGGCAAGCGGTTCTTCGGGATGTTTAAACGCAAACCCAAAGAACCCGATGATGCAGAACACCACCCCGAAACTCCCCCGCATGTGGCTGAATAGGAGCGAATGATATGGGAATCCTTGAAGTCAAAGGCATCAACAAACGGTTTGGCGGTTTGCAAGCCCTGGGTGATGTAAATCTGTCGGTTGTCGAAAATACGGTGCACGCCCTGATTGGCCCGAACGGCGCAGGCAAATCAACCCTGCTGAATGTGCTGGTCGGTAAACTGGCCCCCGATTCCGGCAGCGTGCTGTTTGACGGTAAATCCGTGCTGGGCCGCAAACCCCATGAAATTAACCAGATGGGCATTTCGCGGGTGTTTCAAACACCGGAAATCTTTGGGGATCTGTCGGTGATCGAAAATATGATGATCCCCTGTTTTGCACGGCGCGACGGGTCATACCGGATGCACGCCTTTGAAACGGTGGGCAGCGAAAAAGGCATCATCGAAGACGCTGAAACAATGCTAAGCGATGTGAACATGCTGGAAAAACGCGATATGCACGCGGCCTCCCTTTCGCGTGGTGATAAACGCCGCCTTGAAATGGCCATGTGTCTGGTGCAACAGCCCCGCCTGTTGCTGCTGGATGAACCCACAGCCGGTATGGCGCGCGCCGACACCAACAACACCATCGAATTGCTGAAACACATCCGCGACAGCCGCGACATCACCATGGTGATTATCGAACATGACATGAATGTGGTGTTTTCGCTGGCCGAACGGATCACCGTTCTGGCTCAGGGCACACCTTTGGTCGAAGACACCCCCGACAACATCAAAGGCCACCCCAAAGTGCAAGAAGCCTATTTAGGCGAAACAGCCGTAGATTAAGGGCGCGAATATGACTGACAACAAAAACCACGCTTCCACCGCCCCCGCCTATTTTTCAGTTTGGGATTTGCACGCCTATTATGGCGAAAGCTATATCGTGCAAGGCGTTTCCTTTAACGTGCACGAAGGCGAAATTCTGGCCCTGCTGGGGCGCAACGGGGCGGGCAAAACCAGCACCCTGCGCGCCATTGCCCGGATGAATGACCCGCAACGCGCCCACGGCGAAATCTGGCTGGATCATCAGCCCCTGCATGAAATGAAATCCTATCAGGCGGCCCAAGCCGGCTGCCAACTGGTGCCCGAAGACCGCAGCATCATTTCCGGGCTGACGGTAGAAGACAACATTAAACTGGCCCAAATCGCCGAACCGATTGGCTGGTCGCTGGATCGTATTTACGAATTGTTCCCCCGTTTGAAAGAACGCCGCAAGCAAGAAGGCGTGACCCTTTCAGGGGGCGAACAACAAATGCTGGCCATCGCCCGCGCCTTGGCCCGTGACATCAAGGTTTTGCTGCTGGATGAACCTTACGAGGGTTTGGCGCCGGTGATTGTGGACGAAATCGAAAAAACCCTGAACCTGATCAAGGAACAGGGCATCACCACCATTATTGTTGAACAAAACGCCAAACGCGCCTTGGCCCTGTCGGATCGCGCCGTGATCCTTGACATCGGGCAGGTGGTTTTTGATGGTACTGCCAAGGAATTGCTCGACAACGATGAAATGCGCAAAGAATATCTGGCAATCTAAACACAATAACAAACTTCATTTTCAGGGACAGAACCATGACCGACAAAACATACCCCCCCAGCCCGAAATTTGTAGCGGCCTCTCATGCGGACAAAGCCAAATATGAAGACATGTATACGGCCTCCATGCAAGACCCCGATGCATTCTGGGGTGAACACGGAAAACGCGTTGACTGGATCACACCCTATACCAAAGTCAAAGACACCAATTTCAAACTGGGCGAAGTCAGCATCAAATGGTATGAAGACGGTGTTCTGAACGTTTCCGCCAACTGTATCGACCGCCATCTGGAAACCCGCGGCGATCAAACCGCGATTATCTGGGAACCGGACGATCCAAAAACACCGGCCCTGAACATCACCTATAACCAACTGTCAGACAAGGTGAACCGCTTTGCCAATGTGTTGTTGTCGCAAGGGGTGATGCGCGGTGATCGGGTGGTGATCTATCTACCGATGATCCCCGAAGCCGCCTATGCCATGCTGGCCTGTGCGCGTATCGGCGCGATCCATTCTATCGTTTTTGCCGGCTTCAGCCCTGATGCGCTGGCTAACCGGATTAATGATTGTGACGCAAAACTGCTGATCACCGCCGACGAGGCCCCGCGCGGCGGGCGCAAAACCCCGCTGAAATCCAACGCCGACGCGGCGCTGTTGCATTGTTCCGACAAGGTGCGCTGTCTGGTGGTGAAACACACCGGCGGCCAAACCACATGGATCCAGGATCGGGATGTGGATGTGCTGGCCCTGATGGAAACCGCCAGCCCCGATTGCCCACCCCGCCCGATGAATGCCGAAGACCCGTTGTTTATTCTGTATACATCCGGCTCAACCGGCAAACCCAAAGGCGTGCAGCATTGCTCGGGTGGTTATCTGGTTTATGCGGCAATGACCCATCAATACACCTTTGATTACCACGATGGCGATGTGTTCTGGTGCACCGCTGATGTGGGTTGGGTGACGGGCCACAGCTATATTATCTATGGCCCGCTGGCCAACGGCGCGACCACAGTGATGTTTGAAGGTGTGCCAACCTTCCCCGATGCAGGCCGTTTCTGGGACGTCTGCGAAAAACACAAGGTGAACCAATTTTACACCGCCCCCACCGCCATTCGCGCGCTGATGGCGTTTGGCGATGATCCGGTTAAGAAATACGATCTCTCCGCGCTTAAATTGCTGGGCACGGTTGGCGAACCGATCAATCCCGAGGCATGGAATTGGTATAATGATGTGATTGGCGGGGGCAAATTGCCCATTGTTGACACATGGTGGCAA
>CAMZKY010000285.1 GCA_947311455.1 uncultured Marinosulfonomonas sp.
CATCACCCTATATACGCTTCACAGCAACACTGAATCGCAAAGGCAACACCATGCAACAGATCATTCTCGTAATCTCCGCTATCATTCTTGGCTTGGGCCTTGGATATACCACCGGCGGTTTCGCCTTTTCGTCTGCAGTTTGCCTTGTTGCGGGTATTTTCCTAGTGACGCCAAGCCTGTTTAAATTCCACCTTGCGGATTTCAAAATCATCAAAGATCACGGGCCAAGCATAATTAAGAACCTATGGATCAACTATCTACTACTTACCACGCTCGCGCTTATCATCGGTTACATCAGCCAAGATCTTGGTATCGCTGCGGCCTTGTTCCTGCTTGCGTTGTTACCCGGTGGCGGCATGGTGATGATGTGGATCAAAACCAGCGGCGCAAATGTTAAACTTGGTTTTATCATATTCATGCTAAACCTTGCACTCTTACTGCCCGTAACTATTGTGTTTGGCCTATTCAACGATATCGCCAGCCCGTTCTTTCCCGCCGTTGACCTTAGCCAGATTGGCAACATCGACGCCACCAAACAAGTTAAACCCTTTGCGCCGTTTATGATCCTGATCGTTATCCCGTTTATTATCAGCCGTGTGGTTCTGAAGTTTCTGCCTGCCTTGGTGGAATTCACTGGCAAGCACCAACCAATCATCTCCAAAACGACTATGTTCGGGATTGTGTTTTATCTATTCTCCCTAAAAACAGCGCAACTATTGCTTCAGGTTTCCGCCACCGACCTAATCAAAGCCGCCATCGCAACCATTGCATTTTATGCCGTTACATTTGCCGCTGCGATTTACCTGACCGACAAAACCCCCACAGGAAAAGCCGTTTTTTGGCATATCGCAACGCGCTATATCACGCTCGCGCTCATCTTGGCTGTCTTTAGTGTGGGCACTTATGGCCCTACTTTCATCCTTCCGGTGATGATGGCCTACTTTATCCAGATCGGAACCGCAGGTTTCTTGGCTCGGCGCGAATCTTAACCACCTGAAAAGAATCACTTTTTCGAATCAGTCAAAATAAACCTCAGAAAACGAATCACTTTCTGTTGACCGATTCGCCCCACTGATTCTATAACTGGTACCAATAGTTTGCACGCAAAACCAAAGTGTTGGTGATGTGATCGTAAGCAGGGCAAGGTAAAGTTGATCTGTTGCGCCTCAATTGGGAAATATCAGGGGCACAATACAAACGCATATTGCAGTTTCGCACTGTGTTTGGCTTTTCTTTTCTGTTTCCGTTCACCTGATTGACTTAACTTTTTTGGCCAATGCCTGTTGAAGATGGACATTAGAATGCTAAAGTACTTGATCATAGCGGCGACATTTCTGGCAATCACGTTAGGCGTGGTATTGCTACGCACCGGCAATGATCCTAGCCTGTATAACAACGCAGTTTTCGTATCCGCACCCGAAGTAAAGTACCCACCAACTTCAGGAAACGGGCCTGCACGCGTTATCGCCCAACCTGCACGGGTTGCGCCCTCGCTCATTCCAACCGTTGCATCTGCGCATCGCCCGCCCCCCCGCATTCGGGATGCAAGCGCTCAAATCGCTGTTGCAACACCGGCAGCAACGCCACAAAACATCACCAGCCAAGATGATCTGCTACGCACAATTACCTCTGGTGCTTTTGCAGGCATGACAACGGTTGCGCCCGGCTCACCAACACCAACAACACCGGCCGAGCCTAGCGCACTTCAGGCAATGATCATTCAGTCCCTGCGAGATGAAAGCACAGCACAACCCGGATTTACGACAACAACACCGGCCACTGCGCGTCAGTCCGTAGCACCTGTCCAGCGTATCGAAGCTACAACTTACGTGGTTAAACGCGGTGATAGCCTTGGTTCAATTGCTTCACATTTCTATGGCCGCAAAGAAGATTATTATCGCATCTATGAGGCCAACAAATCCAGATTATCGAGCCCCGACAGCATTCGCGTTGGACAAAAACTGACCATACCTAAATCTTAGGTACACTATTCTACAGGCAAGACAAAAAATGGGGGTCGGTTCAACGACCCCCAAACTTTTTCCGGTATCAACCCGACAGATTTAAACGGTTCTAATAAGAGTAATGCCCAATTTTTTGGAAATACGGCGGATTACATCAAGATTTATCAAGCAAACACGGACAACCATTCAAGCCTCAATCAGATCAGCGTCGGTCAATAGCTAATTATCCCCGCCACCTAATGGTATACCCCAATCCAGCGCCTGCATTTCGCGCAATCGGCTGGCGGTGCGCTCAAATTCAAAGGCTCCGTCGCCTTCCACATACAGCATTTCCGGTTCTGCCGCCGCCGTGCAGAAAAAACGCACTTTGGCCTCGTATAAGGCATCAATCAACATCACAAACCGCTTGGCCTCGTTGAAATTTTGGCGCGATAGCAGCGGAATGTCTTCCAGTAACAAAACCCGCATTGATCCGGCGATGGCCAGAAAATCAGCGGGGCCCAATGGTTTAGCGCAAAAATCATAAAATGTCGCGCGTGCCACACCACTTCGGATACGTGGCATAACCACCTCACGCCCCTTAACGGTTAAATACAGCGCGCCGCCACCGCCGCCTGTCAGCTCCTGCCACACGGCTTCTGCCGCCGCGCTGGCCTTGTCACCCTTGGCTACGAAATATGTGCGCACACCGTCCAGCATTTCTTGGCGGTAATCTGTGTTTGAGGCCATTTCACGAACCTCGAGGCGATCTTTGATCATTTCGATAAAAGGTAAAAACAGTTGGCGATTTAACCCGTCTTTATACAGATCATCCGTCACACGGTTTGACGTGGTCACCACGATCACCTCGCGATCAAACAGAACCTGAAAAAATCGGCCAACAATCATCGCATCAGTAATATCATTGATCTGCATTTCATCAAAGGCCAGCACCCGCACTTTATCGGCCAGAGCATTTGCAACAGGAACGATGGCGTCGGCCTCCCCCCGTTTGCGTACCTCGGCAATACCGGCATGCACCTCTTGCATAAACGGCAGAAAATGGGTGCGCCGTTTTTCGGTTATGTCCAGATTGTTGATAAACATATCCATCAACATGGATTTGCCACGCCCAACGCCGCCCCACAGATAGAGGCCTTTTGGCGGCGCGGGCGGTTTTTGGAAAAATCTTGCAAACCGGCTGCGCTGATCCACAGCCTCTAGATAGGCGCGGATTTCCTGAAATTTGGGCAGCACAGCCAGTTGGGCCGGGTCTTCGTTCAGATTCCCGCTTTGCACCAGATCGGCATAGATTTCCTGTAATGTCCTGTCCATCAGATAAAAGGCTAAACGCCGTGATCCAAACACTCAATCAGAATGTTAGGATTACGGACCATTTTACAATCCTCTATCGAAACAGCATCAACGGCACCTGACAGGTGCGCACCATTTCAGTGGTGGTTGATCCGATGATCAGGCTGCGAATGCGTGAATGGCCATAAGCCCCCATCACCAGAATATCGGTTTCGCCTTGTCTGGCCATTTCGCAGATTACCTTTTCCGCGTCGCCTTGGGCAAAGCTTGCCTCAACCGTATAGCCCGCATCCCGCAGCACCGCCGCCGCCCCTTCTAGGGCGCGCTTGGTTTCGGGTTTTTCATCGCCAACGGTTACCAATCGGCATGTGGTTCCAGCAAACACTTTGCTTTGGGCTATGTGGTTCACCGCCTTCATCGCCGATTTACCGCCATCAAACGCCAGCAAGAATGTGTTGATCGGTTGGAATGCCCGCGCCGCCACCAGCACTGGAATTTTGGAGGAACGCACAACACGTTCAATATTACTGCCCAAATGCAACTTGGCAAAATCTGCAGCTTCGCCGCGTTTGCCAATCACCACCAGATCAGCGTCTTTTTCGGCGATTGTCAGCTCTTCCAGCAGATCACCTTGGCGCAAAACCGTGGTCACATCCGTCACACCATCAGCGCGCAATCTCGCTTCGGCATCTTCCAGAATGGCGCGCCCGTGTTTTTGTGCCAGCTTTGCGGTTTGTGCGTCCAGATCAGCCAATTCATCCAGCAATTTAGATCGCGCCCCAAGGCCGATATTGCCCGACAGGTTATTCTGCTTACCCTCGGGGCGGCGCAAAATATGCAGCACTTCCACGCTGGAGCCTTTGCGCGTGGCCACCCACGCGGCAAAATCGCAAACGCTTTCGGAATAGATGGAACCGTCCACCAAGGCGATAATTTTTGACATAGTCTAGTGCCCCATCAATCGTTCTATTGCGTCGGGTTTATCATGGATTGCCAATTTATCCACTATGGTTTCGCTGGCTGGGTTCATGCCGATCAAATCCACTTCGGCACCCTCGCGGCGGAATTTGACCACCACCATATCAAGGGCAGATACTGATGAAATATCCCAGATATGCGCATGGGTGACATCGATCACCACACGCTCCAACACTTCGTGAAAATCAAATGCCGCGGTAAAATCAGGGGCCGAGGCAAAAAACAACTGCCCTTCCACCAGATACACCCGCTCGCGCCCATCGTCAGATAAGGTTGAGGTCACTCGGAACACCTGTGAAATTTTCCATGCAAAGAAAATACCCGACAGTAAAACGCCGGTCAGCACACCATAGGCAAGGTTATGCGTCAGAACGGTAATTGCCACGGTAGCCAGCATCACAATCGAGCTGGAGCGCGGATGATCACGGATGTCTTTGATCGATGACCAGCTAAACGTCCCGATCGAAACCATAATCATAATCGCCACAAGTGCAGGCATCGGAATTTGTTTGACGTAATCGCCCAGAACCACAATCAGGAACAACAGGAACACCCCCGCCGCGAATGTCGACAGCCGCCCGCGCCCGCCGGATTTTACGTTAATCATTGATTGCCCGATCATCGCACAGCCTGCCATACCGCCAATAAAACCGGTGCAGAAATTCGCCACACCCTGGCCCACACATTCGCGGTTTTTGTCTGAGGATGTATCGGTCAGATCGTCAACGATAGTGGCTGTCATCAGGCTTTCCAACAGGCCCACAGCGGCAACACCAGCCGAGACAGGAAAGATGATTTGCAAAGTTTCAAAATTTATCGGGATTTGCGGGATCAGGAAGATCGGTAAGGTATCAGGCAGCGCGCCCATATCCTGCACGGCGCGCACATCCAGATGGAAATACATGGTTAGGCCGGTTAGCACGACAATCGTTACCAAAGGCGAAGGAATGGCCGTGGTAATATAAGGAAACAGGTAAATAATCGCCAACCCGCCAGCAACCATTACATAGGTCAGGTAGGTCACGTTGGTTAGTTCGGGCAACTGCGCCATAAAAATAAGGATCGCCAGCGCGTTTACAAATCCGGTAATCACAGAACGCGACACAAACCGCATCACATCGCCCAGTTTCAGTGCGCCCGCCAGAATTTGCAAAATACCAGCCAAAACCGTCGCGGCCAGCAGGTATTGCAACCCGTGATCCTTAACCAGATCAACCATCAAAACCGCGGTCGCCGCCGTGGCCGCCGAAATCATCCCGGAGCGTCCACCCACCATGGCGGTGATCACGGCAATGGAAAACGAAGCATAAAGGCCGATCTTGGGATCAACACCGGCGATTATCGAAAAGGCAATCGCTTCAGGGATCAGCGCCAGCGCAACCACCAGCCCCGCCAGCAAATCAGCGCGGATATTGCCAAGCCAGTCATGGCGCAATGTTGTAATAAAATCGGTTTTCAAAGGATATCTCCAGCAACGGGCAATGTGGCCCTGATACGCGTTTCATGCGGCTTTACCCGCCTTCAACCTGATTTTCCAGAGTAAAGTATCGATTTAGGCGCTAGTCGGTGCGATCTTGGCTGAATAGATAGATCACCACACCCACAACAATCAAAACCATAAAAAACAAAAACAACGATTGATAGGCCTGGATACCGCCCCCTGCCCCTTGATATACCCGCCCGCTTAAGGATTGCAGAATCCCCGCCCCGCCAATACCAAACAGATTCAGCAACGTTACCCCGCGCCCCATCAGATGTGGCGGGAAAAAGCTGCGCGCGTGCGACATCAAAACCGCAAAACTTGACCCGAACAAACCAATCGCCGCCATCATCCAGATCGCCAACCATATGCCAGATGCGGGGTTGAAATACAAAACCAGCAAGGCGGTAGCCCCACCGAAATTTCCGAAAATCACCACCCATTTGCGGGTTCGAAACACCCGATCCAACGGCCCGTAGGCAAAATTACCGATTGCCATGGAAACACCCATGATCAGGGTTGCTTGCCCGATCTTGTCGGCATCAACATGAAAAATATCGGTTAGATAAGGCCCTATCCACAGGCCTCGAATCCCCGCAGCAGCCGCATAGTTCACGGTCATCATCGGAAAAATCAGCCAAAGCGCCGGCATTTTCAGCAAATCCAGAACCGAGCCATTCACATCACTTTCGCGCTTGGGCGGGTCTTTGACAAAAATGATGATCGCAAGCGCAACAATCAGGGTGACACCTGCCAGTGCCATAACGGTTTCACGCCAGCCGAATATCTCGCTGGCCCGTGTCATTGGCAGCGAACTGGCGATATTGCCAAGCGATCCAAACCCAATCACAGCCCCTGCCAATGTCGCGAATACTGCGGGCGAAAATGAACGGGCAAAAATATAATAAGACGCCATCAGCACAGGTGCGCAGCCAATGCCGATCATCACCATCGATATCGTAATGTGTGTTGGGTTTTGCGCCAATGCAAACACCACAGCACCGCCCGCTCCGCCCAATGCCAATAAAACCGACGCCGTAAATCTGGGGCCGATTTTGTCTAATGCCCAACCCACAGGGAGTTGCATCAAGGCAAATGCCAAAAACCAAAGGCCCGACGCAAGGGATAAATCTTCGGGGCTGGCGCCAATGTCTGTTTTCAAAACAGGTGCAAGAACCGCCAGAAATGCGCGGTAAAACTGGCTTAGCATATAGGCAAGCACAAGAGTAAAGATTCCTAATTTCATACGATTCAGCAATCACGTCGATTGGGGGAATTCAAGAGAATAAAATGATTTATAAATTTGGGTGCAACGCAATAAGGCCGGACAAATTTAGCATTTTGTCCGGTCTTATTGTTTTTCGTCTCTATTTAGACAGTTTTATTCCGCCAGTTTTTCATCCAGAATTTTGGCCAAATCTTCGTAACCCATATTCGGGTATTTAACCCCGTTGATCAATAGGCTGGGCGTGCCTTCGATCCCGTCGCGATTAAAATTATCCTGATACCACGTCACCAAGGCCTTTACTTTTTCACTATCGTTAAAGCACGCATCCATCTGTTCATTGGAAATTCCGGCAGTCAGGCCAATTTTGCGCAGGTTTTCAACAGCCTTTGGCGCGTCACCACCGGCAAGCCATTCATGCTGGGTTTTCATCAAGATATCGGAAATACCAAAGAATCGCATTTCGCCGCCGCAACGGGCCAGCAAGCTTCCCCAGAGGCCGAATTTATCGAAATATGCCTCGCGATAAATGAACCGAACCTTGCCTGTATCAACGTAATTCTTCTCAAGCTCTGGCAAAACCTCGGCGTGAAAACGTGCGCAATGCGGGCAGGTATAGGAGCCGTATTCGATCACCTCGATGGGGGCATCAACGGCGCCGATTGCCATTTCGGCGATGACAGGCGCTTGCACTTCTGGTGCAGTGGTTTCAGCGGTGGTTTGGGCAATGCCCGCTCCGCCAAATCCAAGCGTCATAACAATCACGGCAGCAGTAGATAAAATACGTTTCATAGGGGAACTTTCGTTAGTGTTTTGATCGAGATAAGACATTTTCACCCAAGGCCGCAAGGGCTGCACGCAGCCCATCATCAACAATCGGGGAAACGGTTTCTTCGGCTAATAGTTTGATTTTGGGGTCTTTTTCGGGTTTATTTTTTGGCGCGGCGGTAAATTGCGCTTGGCCTTCTGCAAATCCGGTTGGGGCAGTTTGGGTTAGACGGATACGCGAAATGGCAGTGTAACCGTAACAGGCATTCACCCGTTCACGCAGTTTTTCCTTTTGCATTTCAAGCATCGGGGCATTGGCGCCTGTGGTTAAAACAGTCAGCGTTGCTCCCAGCCCTTGGCGGCCATATTTTACATCCACCGGACGGGCCATTTGCGCAATGTCTATGCCGACAATTTCGGCCCAATGGGTTAACAGGCGCGAAACCGCAAAACCACGTTTTTCGCTGGCCGC
>CAMZKY010000286.1 GCA_947311455.1 uncultured Marinosulfonomonas sp.
CCACCTCAACGACTTCATCGACGCGTATAACTATGCTCGGCGCTTAAAGACGCTCAAGGGCCTGACCCCTTATGAATACATCTGCAAAATATGGACAAAAGAGCCAAAAAGGTTCACTGTAAACCCAACCCATCAAAGCCTGGGACTAAACAACTAATTGATCGGACCTATGATAAATTACGCATTGATTATCGAAGAGGCGCAACCAAACCATGACAGGGCCAGTTCGTTTCAAGATATTTCCTCACCTGATTGAGAAATATCTATTTGCAGCCCGAATCCTATGGTTTTGATTGAAGCAGAAATTCAAGGTTTGTGGGTATGGTTCCCATGATAAGCCACTTGAGGTAAGCGAATTGGTGGCTATGTTAATCGGCAAACCACATTCAACACGCTAACGGGTTTATAAACACTTGCAATTTTGGCCCTAGTTTTGCAAAAGACTGCGACGGTCCCATAGCTCAACTGGATAGAGCACCTGCCTTCTAAGCAGGGGGTTCGGGGTTCGAGTCCCTGTGGGATCACCAACTTTAGAAACGTTTTGGTTCTACTTCACGCCCCAAATAAGGGTTTTTCACCTCTTTGATTTCAAATTTCGCGGCTTTCCAAGCGGAAAATCCGCCTTCAAGATGGGTTACATCGGGCAGGCCCATTTCGATCAAGGCTTTGGCTGCAAGGGCAGAACGCCATGCCGAAGCACAGAACAGCACAATTTTCTGCGCGCCCTCGAAATCTTTACGATAATATTTGCAATCGGGGTCAACCCAGAATTCCAGCATTCCGCGCGGGGCATGGATAGCGCCCGGGATTGTGCCTTCGCGCCAAAGCTCTCGGACATCACGCAGATCAACGAATAAAACGCCGTCTTGTCTAAGGATTCCTTTTGCTTGTGTCGCAGACAATGGTGGCGCAATTTTATTGCCCTCTTCAATGAGTTGAGCTGCAGATTTTAGCATGTTGGCATCCTGTATTTAATTATTTCTTGTCAGGCGTTCAGCTTTTTTACGCACCAATACGCTGCGTAAATCGTGCATTGCCATTAACAAAGCGTCTGTTACATCTTCGAGCTGATCATCTTCGGCTTTTGAATGTGCCCATTGGGTTGTCAGGTTTAGATAATCAACAGCACGGTGGATATCGTCTATATCGCGTTTCGCCAAAAGGGCTTTGCGCTTGTCGGCCCAATCCTGAATGGCTTCCATGTCTGCATCCGACAGTTGTCGGTTACCTTGTGGTTTTATATCGCCGTTTTTGATATTGACCATGGCAATTTGATCCATGTCGATACGGCGCTGACGGTTTTCTGTGTCAACTTTGAAAACAGCCGCCCCGTTTTCCCGAACGCGAAAATAGTATTCTGGTAAATGCGCTGCCATTGCTGCCTCGTTACGTTAAATTTGCGCAGAAATCTTGGATGCGTTTGCAAGCCTCGATCAATGCCTCATCCGATGTAGCATAGCTGACCCTGAAGTTTGGCGATAGACCAAAGGCGGCTCCAAATACCACCGCAACACCGGTTTCTTGCAGCAATGCGGTTGCAAATATTTCGTCATTTTCAATCAGAATACCACCCGCACTGGTTTTGCCAATGCAGCCTTTGATCGACGGATAGACATAAAATGCACCTTCGGGCATCGGGCAGGTCAGTCCTTTGGTGGTGTTCAGGGCCTTAACCACCAGATTGCGACGGCGCACAAATATTTTGTTGTTTTGTGACAGGAAATCCTGCGGGCCGTTCAAGGCCTCGACCGCGGCCCACTGGCTGATGGAGCAGGGGTTGGAGGTGCTTTGCGATTGAATTTTGCGCATGGCTTTGATCAGGTGCTCTGGCCCCGCCGCGTACCCGATGCGCCAGCCGGTCATTGCGTAAGCCTTGGATACCCCGTTACAGGTAAGGGTGCGGTCATACAATTCTGGTTCCACCTGTGCTGGGGTGCAGAATTTGAAATCGTCAAACACCAGATGTTCATACATATCATCGGTCATCACCCAGACCTGAGGGTGACGCATTAACACATCGGTCAGGCCTTTTAGTTCATCCCATGTGTAACCGGCCCCCGTGGGATTAGAAGGCGAGTTGAAAATAAGCCATTTGGTTTTCGGGGTGATCGCCGCCTCAAGCTGCTCGGGGGTGATTTTGAAATTGGCTTCAAGGCTTGCGGCAATTGTAACCGGTGTGCCACCGGCCAGCAGCACCATATCGGGATAGCTGACCCAATAGGGGGCAGGGATCAGAACCTCGTCGCCCGGATTAAGCGTGGCCATCAGGGCGTTGTACAGGATCTGTTTGCCGCCGGTGCCAACAGAAACCTGTGAGGGGGTGTAACCCAGATCATTGTCGCGTTTGAATTTGGAGCAGATCGCCTGTTTTAATTCCGGAATGCCGTCAGGGGCGGTGTATTTGGTTTTTCCCGCGTCAATCGCGCGCTTTGCGGCGGCTTTGATGTTGTCGGGTGTGTCAAAATCCGGCTCGCCCGCGCCAAGGCCGATCACGTCTTTGCCCGCGGCCTTAAGTTCGGCGGCCATGGTGGACACAGCGATTGTGGGCGAAGGTTTTACGCGTCTAAGGTTTTTTGACAAGAAAGACATATAAGACTCCGGTTTGAATGTCGGCCACGGCTGTTTTAGGGTGAGTGTGACCTTGGATCAAGCGGATAGATTCGTTTGAAATTGAAAGACAAAATCATGACGGAAACCAGAGAAAACAGAATTAAACGGTTTAAAATGCGCTCATGGCGGCGCGGCACCAAAGAGATGGATATGGTTTTGGGGCCATTTAGTGACACAGAGCTGGCAGCTTTGGATATGGGCGACTTGGATCTGTATGACACCCTGTTATCCGAGAATGATCATGATTTATATCAATGGGTTACGGGGCAAGTGAAGACGCCTGAACCTTACCTGAATCTATTGGCCAAAATATCCAAACACGCATTTAATTCAAAAGGGAATTGAATTTCGGCAAGTTTTTCCTCGGTTTAACGGAATGTTTGGCATTTGATTGCATGATCTTTTCAAAGTTCATCGGCGGAGAGATTTATGAGTTTACATTCCAATTTAGACAGCCCGTCAAAAATCGGGTTTATCACAGGTTATCTGGACACACTGGCCATGGTCGAGCGATTACACCGCTTGCTACTGGATGTGATCAAAGACGAATTTGAGCGGGTCGGCGTGTTGGAGATCAATGCGGTTCAGGCACTCTTACTGTTCAACATTGGCGATAATGAGGTGACGGCGGGCGAATTGAAATCGCGCGGTTATTATCAAGGCTCGAACGTCTCTTATAACTTGAAGAAACTGGTCGAAATGGGTTTTATGCATCATCAACGCTGTGAAATTGATCGCCGATCTGTTCGGGTGCGTTTGACAGAAAAAGGGCGCAACATTCGTGATGTGGTCGGTGAATTATTTTCCCGCCACGCAGACGGGCTTGAAGAAAAGGGTGTGTTGGGCCACGATGGAATTGATACAATCAATATGTCGCTGCGCCGAATGGAGCGATACTGGTCGGATCAAATTCGGTATATCTATTAGGGCGTAGTCCTATAAATATCACGCCACTGGCGGGATTGTCGCGAAATATCAATGGTTTGGGGTGCGCCGGACATAGTGGTTCTATGTGCAAGCGGCCCACACCATTGATTTGAAGCGACATTCCCGTCCTTCGGATTTGGCGGAAATCGGCGTTAGATCAAAATAGATTTATATACAGGATTGATACAGGTCACTGACAGTGATGCGTCATTTTGGCAGGATTTCCTAAAATTGCAAAGGAATCAGAAATGACAAACCAAATGGCCTATGATCTGGTAATTATTGGTGCGGGGCCTGCTGGCCTTGGCTTGGCGCGCGACTTGCGCGATGTTGATTTGAGCATTGCAATTATTGAGGCCCAAAGCGAAAGCGTATTGGCCAATCCCCCCGAAGATGGG
>CAMZKY010000287.1 GCA_947311455.1 uncultured Marinosulfonomonas sp.
TCGTCACCGTATTTCTCACCAAACAACGCCTGCGCCCCAAGGGCACGCGCATCATCCGGTGTCATGATCCGTGTTTCAACAGGGGTATTTTGGCGGATATATTCATTCACTTCGGCCTCAACCGATTGAATTTGTTCAATTGTCAGGGCTTTACCGTGGGAAAAATCAAACCGCAACCGATCCGCCGCATTCAACGACCCGCGCTGCGCCACATGATCCCCAAGCGCGCGGCGCAAGGCCTCGTGCAACAAATGCGTGGCCGAATGGTTGGCGCGAATGGCACTGCGGCGCGCATGATCAACCTTCAGTTCCGCGCCTTGACCAACGGAAATTTCACCTGTGGTAATTTCGGCCATATGGATAAACACATCGGCCACTTTTTTGGTATCGGTAATTGTTGCAACACCCCCATCCACAGTCAAAACACCGGTGTCTCCCACCTGACCGCCACTTTCGGCATAAAAGGGTGTCTGGTTCAAAATGATTTGGGCTTTATCGCCTTTTTTCAATGTGTTAACTGGTGCCCCGTCTTGCACCAGTGCCTGAATTTGGCCTTCTGCGACCTCGGTATCATAGCCCAGAAATTCGGTTACGCCGTGTTCAGCGGCGATATCAAACCAGATCGCCGCATCCGCCGCCTCGCCCGTGCCCGACCATGCGGCGCGCGCTTTGGCTTTTTGGGCCTCCATCGCTGCATTAAAGCCGTCCGTATCAACTTTGCGGCCTTTTTCGCGCATTGCATCTTGAGTCAAATCCAGCGGGAACCCATAGGTATCATACAGCTTAAACGCCGCTTCACCGGACAGATCAGCCCCTTCGGGCAGGCCGGACAGTTCGTCATCCAGCAATTTCAACCCCCGATCCAAGGTTTGTTTAAAACGCGTTTCTTCTTGCAGCAAGGTTTCCTCGATCAAGGCCTGCGCCTGCCCTAATTCAGGATAGGCCGCGCCCATTTGCGTCACCAATGCGGGAACCAGTTGGTGCATCAACGGGTCTTTTGCCCCAAGCAAATGCGCATGGCGCATGGCGCGCCGCATGATCCGGCGCAACACATATCCGCGCCCATCATTTGATGGCATTACACCATCGGCTAATAGAAACGAGGTAGAGCGTAGATGATCGGCAATCACACGGTGGTGGGTTTTCCCCGGCCCATCCGGATCGGTTGATGTGGCATTGGCCGACGCTTCGATCAAATTCCTCATTAAATCAGTGGCATAGTTATCATTTGTGCCCTGCAACAGCGCTGCGACACGCTCGATGCCCATGCCTGTATCGATGGATTGATTGGGCAAATCTGTGCGGGTGCCATCCTCGTGTTGTTCATATTGCATGAACACAAGATTCCAGATTTCAACAAAACGGTCGCCATCTTCTTCGGCGCTTCCGGGGGGGCCGCCCCAGATGTGATCACCATGATCGAAAAATATTTCAGAACATGGCCCGCATGGCCCCGTAGGCCCCATCATCCAAAAGTTGTCATTTGTAGCGATACGGATGATACGCTCTTCCGGCAATCCGGCAACCTTTTTCCACATATCTGCAGCTTCGTCATCGGTATGATATACAGTAACCAACATTTTTTCGGCTGGAATATCCAATTCTTTGGTCAACAGCTCCCAAGCAAACGGGATTGCCTCGGCCTTAAAATAATCGCCAAACGAAAAGTTGCCCAGCATTTCAAAAAAGGTGTGGTGACGCGCGGTATAGCCGACATTATCCAGATCGTTATGTTTGCCCCCTGCCCGCACACATTTTTGCGCAGTGGTTGCGCGTTTGTAATCACGGGTTTCAACGCCGGTGAACAGGTTTTTAAATTGCACCATGCCGGAATTGGCAAACATCAACGTCGGATCATTGCGAGGCACAAGCGGTGAGCTTGGCAAAACCTCGTGGCCTTGTTTTTTATAGTAATTCAGGAAAGTTGATCGTATGTCGTTCAAGCTGGGCATATTGGGCCTATTCACGGATGATTTCGGGTTCTATTCCGTTTAATACCGCCAGCACCGACTGTCCAGAAAAACGAAAAGCCGCCCGATAGAAAGGCGGCTTTTGTTGGACAGTATCTAATTTTACCCTTCTAGAACGTCATCCCCTGACGAATCTTTGGGCATATCAAATTCCAACCCGTGTGCAGCGCGGATTTTGTCTTCGATATCGTAGGCAATCTGATTATGTTCGCGCAAATAGGTTTTAGCGTTTTCACGCCCTTGGCCGATGCGTTCATCCCCGTAAGAATACCACGATCCAGCCTTGTCTACGACACCGGCTTTGACCCCGAGATCAAGCAATTCACCCATTTTCGAGATGCCTTCGCCATACATAATGTCGAATTCAACCTGTTTAAACGGCGGTGACACCTTGTTTTTCACTACTTTTACACGGGTGGCATTGCCAACAATTTCGTCGCGGTCTTTAATTTGGCCAATACGACGGATATCAAGGCGTACTGATGAATAGAACTTTAGCGCGTTGCCACCTGTTGTCGTTTCCGGACTGCCGAACATCACACCGATTTTCATTCTGATCTGGTTGATGAAAATCACCGTGCATCCGGATCGTGAAATCGAGCTGGTCAGTTTACGCATAGCCTGGCTCATCAAACGGGCATGCACACCAACACTGTGATCGCCCATATCGCCTTCGAGCTCTGACTTTGGTGTTAATGCCGCAACGGAATCGATCACAATCATGCTAACAGCGCCGGATCGAACCAAAGTATCGGTAATTTCGAGCGCCTGTTCGCCTGTATCAGGTTGTGAAATCAATAATTCGTCCACATTCACGCCTAATTTCTTGGCGTAAAGTGGATCAAGCGCATGTTCGGCATCCACAAATGCGCAAATGCCGCCTGTTTTTTGTGCTTCGGCAATACAATGGAGGGTTAATGTGGTTTTTCCCGAGGACTCCGGGCCATAAATTTCGATGACGCGTCCTTTGGGAATACCACCAATACCAAGGGCAATATCCAAGCCAAGGGATCCGGTTGATGTGGCTTCAACTTCCTGAACCGCGCCGTCCTGGCCCAGCTTCATGATTGAGCCTTTGCCAAACTGGCGTTCGATTTGGGCCAGCGCCGAATCAAGTGCCTTTTGTTTGTTTGCGTCGTTTTTGTTTGTCATGCTTAATAAATCTGCCGTTGCCATTTTCTATCCTTATCTCACAACCGCTCAGTGACGGCAATCTCCATCTAGTTCACTAAATGTTCTTATCACACCCTAGGGGTATAACGAGAACATTGCAATTGGAATCTTTTTCGTAATTTCGAATTCGTGTATCGATAAGGCACATATAATTAAATTATGCGCATATAATTCAATCCCAATACATCCTAACTTTACCCGTAAATACTTACGATTAA
>CAMZKY010000288.1 GCA_947311455.1 uncultured Marinosulfonomonas sp.
AATTGCCAAATGGCACGCAGGTTCTGATCGGGGATTCGATTGGCGAAATGAACTTCTATTATCAATTGGCCGATCTGGTATTTGTCGGGGCCAGCCTGATTGATCACGGCGGCCACAACATCATCGAACCTCTTGCCCTTGGCAAACCCGTGGTGATGGGGCCGTCAATTTATGGCATCGAATTTCCCGCTTATGACGCCATAAAAGCGGGGGCTTTTGAAAGCCTGCCAAACGGTGCGGCCCTTGCCAAACGGATCGTTGAATTATTTAATGATCCCGATGCGTTAGCCAAAATAACCACCCAAGCAAGCACCTATAATCACCGCCATATCGGGGCGGCCAAGCGCAGCTATGACATTCTGGGAAAATACCTTGATCCGCAGCCTTGAACCCACCCGCGACTTTGATATGTTGGACCAAACCTCACGGGATACACCATGACCCTCACACTCTCCGGCAAAACCATCGGCCCCGACGCCCCCGCGCTTTTGATTGCCGAAGTCAGCGCCAACCATGACCGCGATCTGGATCAGGCGCTGGCGTTGGTGGACATCGCCGCCGATGCCGGTTGGGATTGTCTGAAACTGCAAACCTATAACGCCGATAGCCTGACCATTCGGTCGAACCATCCCTCGATGGCGATTGATCCGATCTGGGGCAAAGAAAACCTGTATGAGCTATACCAGTCCGCCGGTATGCCGATGGAATTTCATGAGCCCCTGTATGCACGGGCAAAGGCACGCGGATTGCTGCCGTTTACCTCGATCTATGATCCGCGCGATCTGGAGTTTATCGAAAATTTAGGAAATGAAATTTATAAGATAGCTTCCTTCGAGATGACCTATGATGATCTGCTGATCGCCGTGGCAAGCACAGGCAAACCTTTGATCCTGTCTACGGGCATGGCGATACTAAGCGAGATAGAACACGCGCTGAACGTATTGGAGCAGCATAACTCCGGCCCTGTGATCCTGCTGCATTGCTGTTCTAGCTATCCCGCACCGTTGGATCAAATAAATCTGCTGGCGATGAAAACACTGGAACAAAAATTTGGCCGCATGGTTGGATTTTCCGACCACACGATCGGGTCGCGTGCGCCCTTGGCGGCGGCGGCCATGGGGGCGGTGGCGATCGAAAAACACTATACAAATGATCCTGCGCGCAAAGGCCCCGACCACCGTTTTTCCGCCACACCCGAGGTAATGAAAGACATCGCCGGCGGGGTGAAAGACATACACATCGCCAGAGGCTCGGGGATCAAACAAACCACCCGTGCTGAAGAAGGCAACAAAGCCGTCGGGCGGCGTTCGGCCTTTGCGATCCGCGATTTGGCGGCGGGGCATATAATTACCCCCGATGATTTCCGCTTTGTGCGCCCCGGTGCCGGTATTCCTCCCAATGATTCAACTGCGCCCATTGGACGACGGATCAAGCTTGGCGTCAAAGCCGGTGATCCTATCAGCTATGATGATTTGCTCTTTTAAAGTTTGAAAGTTTTACATGAAAACCATAATTGCCATTGCACAAAACCTTGAACTTTGCCCAATAGAAAAATGCAGCCCTGATATACAGGCCGGCATACGAGAAATTCGAAATGAATCATCTATTCGAAAAAACATGTATCAAGAAAAAGAAATCCGAAGTGATGAGCATGAGTCCTGGATTGCGCATGTCAAATCAAGCAAATCTATTCAGTTCTTTGCCGTCTTAGATGTAAATCAAAAATTGATTGGCGGGCTGAGTTTCTCGAATATTGATATGAACAATCGACGCGCTGATTGGGCCTTTTATCTTACAAGCCACGTCCAAGGGCGCGGGTACGGAAAAGCATTGGAGTTTTTGGCCCTTGAATATGCTTTTGTAACGCTCGAACTTAACAAACTGAATTGCGAAGTGATAGGCTGGAATAAAGCCGTTCAAAAACTGCATGAAACATTCGGCTTTCAGCTTGAAGGAATTCGCAGGCAACACGTATACCGCAACGAAAAATATCACGATACGACCCTGTTGGGAATAACCGCCAACGAATGGGAAAAACAAAAAGTCAAATGGGAAATATCATGACTGAAAAAACAAAATACGATCTGATCATCGACGAAATAGAAGCCGTTCGAACAAAAAACAACAAGAACTGGATGGATATCTTGCGTCTTGCTTTTAAGCACTCCCCTGAGGACGCAGCAAAAATTCTTGCTGCAATTTATGAGCAAGATCAAAAAGTGAGTGACCTGGCAAGCAAGCTTCTGGATTAAAGCCCAAACATCATATGAAAAAACCATTGTTCACCGTTTCCGAGTTGGAAGCCGCAGCGAAAGTTGTGTATTCTCATCTACAGCCCTCCCCGCAAATCCACTGGCCACAATTATCGGCCCGCACGGGGGCGCATGTGATTGTGAAACATGAAAATCACCTGCCCACTGGCGCATTCAAAGTGCGCGGCGGGGTGACGTTTATTGATTGGCTGAAACGTGAACACTCCGATGCGCGTGGCATTATCACCGCGACGCGTGGCAATCACGGCCAATCACAGGCGCGCGCCGCGATTGCCGCCGGATTGGTTGCGAAAATCTATGTACCGCGCGGTAATTCCGTTGAAAAGAACGCCGCAATGCGGGCTTATGGTGGTGAAGTGATCGAGTTTGGTGAAGATTTTGACGAGGCCAAGGCCGAAGCCATCCGCGTTTCTGAATCCGAAGGCCTGTTTGTTGTGCCTCCGTTTCACACCGAATTGCTGCGTGGTGTGGCAACTTATGGCTATGAGCTGCTGACGGCCCATCCCGATCTGGATACGATCTATGTGGCAATCGGCTGTGGCTCGGGTATTTGCAGCACCATCGCCGCACGGGATGCATTGGGGTTGAAAACCAAAATCGTTGGAGTGGTCTCGGAAAATGCGCAAACCGCAAAATTATCGGTTGAAGCGGGCCGTTTGGTGGAAACCAATTCGGCCAACACATTTGCCGATGGTATGGCTGTGCGTGTGCCGGTAAAATCTGCCGTCGATATCTATGGCCCCGGCGCGGATCGCATTATCTCTGTTTCTGACGATGAGGTCGCGCATGCCATTCGCGCCTATTATACAGATATCCATAATCTGGCCGAAGGTGCAGGGGCCGCTCCATTGGCGGGGTTGATCAAGGAAAAAGACGTAATGCAAGACAAGAAAATAGCGCTTATCCTAGGTGGCGGCAACATTGACAGCGCGTGGTTTGCACAAGTGTTGCAAGGAAAAACGCCGACTGTTTAACCGATGGAACCCCACATTTTGCTAAAAGTACGCCTTTTTTACCAGTTTTTAAGGCAAATCGGCGTAAGCTCCTTTCAAATTGATTTAAAAACACTTAGTTTACATTCTATGGAAACCCGGCGAAACAACGGGCACAGGCAAACAGTAACGTGACAGTGATTAAAACCAAACTAAAACCCTTACGGTTGGATATCGTGCATAAGCATGATGTGCGCACTCAGTTTGGCGCGCTGTGTTACCGTATTCAAAATAACAAAATCGAAATATTACTGATCACAAGCCGTGGCACAGGACGTTGGATTATCCCTAAAGGATGGCCCATGGATGGGGAAACCCCCGCCAATGCTGCTGCAACTGAAGCATTTGAGGAAGCAGGTGTGGAAGGCAAACCTTCAAATGTTTGTCTTGGCATTTATTCCTATATGAAATCTCTCCCAAAAAATGATTCAATGCCCTGTGTGGTTGCTGTATTTCCGTTTCGGGTAAAAAAGCTTCTTAAAAACTTCCCCGAAGCCGGGCAGCGCAAACGGAAATGGGTTAGCCAGAAAAAAGCCGCGGCGCTAATAAGCGACCCCGAGCTGGCGCAATTGATCGGGAATTTTAACCCGAAATTTTTTAAATGATTAGCTATACGTTAAAATGTGAAAATGATCACCGTTTTGATAGCTGGTTTCAATCGTCGCATGCTTTTGCCAAATTGCATAATGCCGGTATGATCGCCTGTCCGGTATGTGAATCTGTGAGCGTTGAAAAATCTATCATGGCGCCACGCGTGCGCCCTGCCCGCTCTGCCGCGGCGGTGCCGGCTGAAACCGCATCATCGCATGAAAGCACCAATTTAAGCACGCCACAAACCAAAGCCGAACTTGAAATATCAAAGCTAAAAGCCGAAATTGAATCCAGCGCCGAATATGTGGGGATGGAATTTGCAGCGCAAGCCCGTGATATGTTTACGGGCGACACACCTCAAAAACCGATCTACGGAGAAACCAGCATCGAGGATGCCAAACAGCTACTGGAAGACGGTGTGCCAGTGGCACCCCTACCTTTTGTTCCAACACGGAAAACAAATTAGGGTGTTTTTCAAATTATACTGTAATTTGTTTCAAACTTCCACTATCAGTTTTCCAATAACAAAAAGTGTAGCGGAGCTATTCAAGTGGAACTTGTTTTTCAAACGCGATTTTCTTTTTTCGGGATTTCTGGATGGAAATCAGAGAACAGCAAAAGTGAGGAAGCACTTTTCGCGCCGGAACGGCTTGAAAAACGGTTTTCATTGTTCGAAAATATTGCTTTGGCTGGATTGAAAGATCAAACCGACCAAAACTATAAGCTTTGTATTTTGTCCTCTGATAATCTTCCAGAAAAATATAAAAACAGGCTACAAGAGTTATGCAACGACACTATTGGGGCGGACCGCTGTCAATTTGCATATCGCGGCCCACGCAAAGCGGGGCGATTATTCCGGCAAGTAATGATGGAACAATACCCGGATGATCAAACCATCGCGCAAGTTGTATTGGATGATGATGACGCCGTAAGTAGTGATTTTGTGGAAATCTGCAAACAAGAAGCACGCCATGCAAGAGATCATAATTACGGTGATACAGACGGTGTATTTTTGACATTTCCAAGAGGGGTTAGCCTTGGTTTGGCAAACGGCGTTGCAGAATGGGTTTCCCAGAGAAATGCTCATTTCACTAATTTGGGGCTTACTTTGGTGGCCCCTCCCTCATTCAATCGCCATCCATTTCTAACCAGTCACCGGCAAATTGGAAACCGGTTTACAGCCCGCGCGATCCTGACACTAAGGCCCTTTTATGTGCGCGCGGTTCACGAAGATAATGACAGCGATGCCAAGCACAACGAAGATAAGTATACACCAGAACAGATCGGCGAAATCATGACATATTTTCCGTTCCTGAAAAAGCACTTCCCCGACTGCCAGCCAATGAGTGCAAAATCGCAAACAATCTAGTTTGCCTCAAAATAGTCACAAACTTTCAGAAATCACGCCCAACTCGCGCCCCGTTTCGATTCTAGCTTTTTCGAAGTTTAGAACGAGTGGGCTGTTGGTAAATGCAAACTATAATACAAATGAGATTTTCTTTTTTCGGGCATTCCGGATGGCAGTCGGATGCAAGTAAAGACCCGCAAGCATTATATGCACCTGCGCGTTTGCGTAAGCGTTTTGAATTTTTTGAACGCATTGCTCTGGCAAGTTTGCGCGATCAAACCGATCCTGATTTTAAATTGGCATTCTTGTCATCAAAATTAATGCCAAACCGTTTCAAAAACCGGTTAACTGAAATGTGCTACGATACTTTAGGTGAAGATCATTGCGACATTTTATTTCGCCACCCCGGCAAAGCAGGCCGTATTTTCCGTAGATATACACAGCGCAGATATGCGGATCACGACTATGTTTCGCAGGTTGTTCTGGATGATGATGATGCGCTCAGCAATGATTATATCGAAGTAAGCAAGCGCGAAGCCCATAATGCCGTCAAAAACAATATCGACAAGCACAGAGTCACCTTTTTGACTTTTTGCAACGGGTATACCCTTGGCCTTAGTGATGCACACAAGGCATGGTTGGCTCCAAGATACGTGCCATTTACCAATCTTGGATTAGCACAGATATCCCCCCCTAGCTCGGAAACACATCCATTTCTCACGGCACACAGAAAAATTGGTAATCGCCATACAGCGCGTGCAATCCACTCCAAACGGCCCTATTATTTGCGTACAGTGCATGACTTAAATGACAGCACAGCCTTTCGCAGTAAAAAGCGCCTTGATGGTGTAGAACAACAACAGGCAATCAAATATTTTCCGTTGTTGAATGATTTTCTCACGTCGCAATATGAAGAAGAGCTGCAAATGGCTGCCCAATAACCCAACTTAAAGCTTGGTTTCGGGCGAAAACCAAATTGCCGCGTCTTTTGGGTGTCGCAATTCTCTTGCTCTTGACACGGAGCCAACGTAAGTAACCTGCGATATATTGGTCAGGATACTAAAGGGCTCTCCATGCCGACGCTTGTGATGAAATTTGGTGGCACATCGGTTGCCAACCTTGATCGGATAAAACGTGCCGCCAAACGGGTGGGCGTTGAGGTCTCAAAAGGCTACAACGTGATTGTTGTGGTATCAGCCATGTCCGGCAAAACCAATGAATTGGTCGGTTGGGTCGAAGAAACCTCACCACTGTTTGACGCGCGCGAATATGATGCGATTGTGTCTTCCGGCGAGAACGTTACCGCCGGTCTTATGGCTTTGACCTTGCAAGAAATGAATATCAATGCCCGCAGCTGGCAAGGCTGGCAAGTGCCGTTGATCACTTCATCCGCTCATGCAGCGGCAAGAATTGAAGACATTCCAACAAAAAACATTAACGCCAAATTTGATCAGGGCGTTCGGGTGGCCGTTGTGGCAGGATTTCAGGGTATCAGCTCCGAAGGGCGCATCACAACGCTTGGCCGTGGCGGATCCGACACCACCGCCGTCGCTTTTGCAGCCGCTTTTGGCGCCGAGCGCTGTGACATCTATACTGATGTGGATGGCATTTATACCACCGATCCGCGGGTCGAAAACAAAGCACGCAAACTTGATAAAATCGCCTTTGAAGAAATGCTTGAGCTTGCCTCTTTGGGGGCCAAAGTATTACAAACCCGTTCTGTTGAACTGGCGATGCGCTTTAAGGTGAAATTGCGCGTGCTTTCAAGTTTTGAAGAACAATCAGATAGTGCCGGCACTTTGGTGTGCGACGAGGAGGAAATTATGGAAAGTAATGTTGTTGCGGGCGTCGCCTTTCAACGAGACGAAGCTAAAATGACCTTGATCTCCATTGCTGACAGACCGGGCATTGCCGCTGCAATTTTTATGCCTTTATCAGATGCAGGCGTAAATGTTGATATGATTGTGCAAAATATATCAGAAGAAGGGCGCACGGATATGACATTTTCCTGCCCCGTAGATCAAGTGGGCCGTGCCCAACAAGCCATGGCAAAAGCCAAAGACAGTGGCGAGATCAACTTTCATGATTTGATTGCCGATACTGATGTTGCCAAGGTATCCGTTGTTGGAATTGGAATGCGCAGTCATACGGGTGTTGCAGCTAAAATGTTCCATGTATTGTCGGCCGAAGGTGTAAACATCAAAGTGATCACCACGTCGGAAATCAAAATTTCTGTGCTGGTAGATCGCAAATATATGGAGTTGGCTGTGCAGGCTCTTCATGATGCGTTTGATTTGGACAAAGCTTGAGCAACCATTTGATGTAAGCTCCAGATATTTATACATTCTTAAGAAATTACAACGGGTTGAATCGACAAGGGTTTGTATAGAGAACCGCGATTCCTCAATGGTGGAATCGCATCAATGTTCCAGAAACCAGCAATTGCTTTGCGAAACGCATCAACCATTGACGGCACTGACGAAACCACTGATATTCAATTTAAAGTATACCGCTTCGGGGATCCATGACGCACACCCATAAAACCAACAGTCGATTGATGCTCGGTAAACTTCGTCGCGCATTGGCGATCGAAGGCGAAGGCCAAGAACGGTTGGATCGCATTCCTGCGATTATCGCCGAGTCGATGGACTGCGAAGTATGTTCTATCTATCTATTTCGAGACGACGAAACACTTGAGCTATGCGCCACAGAAGGTTTAAAACCTGAAGCCGTTCACAAAACGCGAATGCGCCTTGGTGAAGGCTTGGTTGGCCGCGTGGCCAAATTTCAACGTATCCTGAATACCGACGATGCCCCGAATATGCGCGGCTTCCGGTTTATGCCTGAAACCGGCGAAGAAGTTTTCATTTCTTTTCTGGGCGTTCCGATCCAGCGGCTTGGCGAACGACTTGGTGTTTTGGTGGTTCAGTCCAAAGAGAAACGGCGCTTCCTTGAGGACGAAATCTACGCACTTGAAGTGGTCGCGATGGTTATCGCGGAAATGGCTGAGCTGGGTGCGTTTGTAGGCGAGGGCGCGGCCCTTTCGGCATTGCACAAACAAGCACGGTTGTTTCGCGGGGGTGTTGCTCAAGAAGGCATTGCAGAAGGTAACGTCTATCTTCATGAGCCGCGTGTGGTCGTGACCAACCCCATTGGCGAAGATTCTGAAATTGAACATGCGCGATTGACAAAAGCGATCGACACGCTACGTGTTTCTGTTGACGAAATGCTTGATACGGCAGGGGCATCTGACAAAGATCAGTTAAATGTGTTGGAAACATATCGCATGTTTGCCAATTCCAAAGGCTGGATCAATCGCATGCAGTCCGACATTGAAAGCGGCTTATCCGCCGAAGCCGCAGTTGAGAAAGAGCAATCGCTTGCCCGCACCCGCCTTGGCCAGGTTCCAGATCATTATTTGCGTGAACGTCTGCATGATCTTGATGACTTGTCCAATCGATTGCTACGCATTTTAACAGGCCAGGGTGAAAAAACCGGCGCCGAACTGCCGGAAAACCCAATCCTTATTGCACGTAATATTGGTCCGGGCGATTTGCTGGAATATGGGCGAAAACTGCGCGGAATTGTGCTTGAAGAAGGCTCGGTTGGTTCTCATGCTACTATTATTGCGCGCGCCATGGCCATTCCCTTGGTCATTCACGCAAACGGAATCACCACCGAAGCCTTGAATGGCGATCATATTCTTGTCGACGGGGAACAGGGCGTTGTCCATCTGCGCCCTGATGAAGCCGTTGTCGGAGCCTTCAAAGACAAAATGGCGATGCTTGAAAAAGAACAAGAACGCTATTCCTCGATACGCACTAAACCTGCCGAAACGTTGGATGGTGAAATCATCACTTTGACAATGAATGCCGGGTTGATGGCTGACTTACCCTCGTTACAATCATCTGGTGCGTCTGGTGTTGGGTTGTTTCGCACAGAATTACAATTCCTTGTCCGCAATGAGATGCCTAAGCGGAGCCATCTTTGCTCGCTTTATTCCAAGGTTTTGGCGGCGGCTGATGGCCAGCGCGTGGTGTTTCGAACCCTTGATATTGGCTCGGACAAAGTCCTGCCCTATCTCGAACCCCAAGATGAGCCAAATCCGGCAATGGGTTGGCGCGCCATTCGGGTTGGGCTGGATAAAACCGGCATAATGCGCATGCAGCTTCAAGCTTTGATCCGCGCGGCAAATGGCGGACCCTTAACTGTAATGTTCCCGTTTGTTGCCCAGTTCGAGGAGTATCGTGATGCCCGTGCCATGCTGGAAACGGAAATTCAACGGGAGGCAAAAAAAGGCCACCCGATCCCCTCGAAAATCGAGATTGGCGCGATGCTGGAAACACCTTCTTTGGCTTTTGCGCCGGATAGGTTTTTTGAGGAAGTGGATTTCATTTCAATTGGTGGCAACGATTTAAAACAATTTTTCTTTGCCGCCGACCGCGAAAATGAACGGGTACGTCGTCGGTATGACACTTTGAATGTCAGCTTTCTAACCTTTATCGAGCGTATCGTTCGACGCTGCAATGACATCGGCACACCCGTTTCGTTTTGCGGGGAGGACGCAGGGCGCCCGATCGAGGCCTTGTGTTTTGCGGCGATGGGCCTTCGGTGTCTTTCAATGCGTCCAGCCTCGATTGGCCCTGTGAAAAGCCTGTTAAGACGGACTAATCTAAGCCAAGCCAAAACCGTTATTCAAGCGGCACGCGAACGAGGCGATCAATCTGTACGACCCGCGATCATCGGATGGCTGCGCGGCCGCTAAGCGTCTGTCATGTGTTGTATGCCGGAATATTGTTGCTAGAGTTTACCTTTAGGAGCCGAGCGATTGGGTATGTCCTGTATTTGATCACATTATCAAGAGAGGTTAATATACAGCCATGCTGAAGGTCACCAATCTAACACGCCTGCATATTGGCCCTGTGGATTTTGTCGTAGCAAACGGCGAATGCGTCGCGATCACTGGCCCATCCGGCAGTGGTAAATCAGTGTTGCTACGCTCGATTGTCGATCTAGACCCCAATTCGGGCGAAATCCAAACCGATACTCTGACGCGTTCAAAATGTAGCCCAATCCAATGGCGCAAAGCAGTGGCAATGTTGCCCGCCGAAAGCGGCTGGTGGGCAGATCATGTCGAAACACATTTTCACAACACCGAAGATCTCCCCCCCTTATTGGAACAAATTGCCCTGCACCCCGATGCCCTGCAATGGGAAGTCGCGCACTTATCTACGGGGGAAAAGCACCGGCTTGCTTTGCTGCGATGTTTGGAAAGCAAGCCCGAAGTTTTATTGCTCGATGAACCGACAGCCGCACTGGATCACGCCACAACATTGCAAGTTGAGGCATTGCTTGGGAGTATTATGGCCAAAGGTACCAGTATTGTCATCGTAACCCACGATCCAGATCAGGCAACCCGTCTTGCGAATCATCATCTACATTTGGAAAACGGCCAGCTGAAAGAGGTGTCAAAATGAACAGTTACATTAGCCTGACTTATTTTGACCTTGCCTTGGCGGCGATTTTTCTGGTGATCAATGGGGCGTTGTCAATCTGGCTACAACTGGGATTAGAGCGGAAATTATTGATCGCCAGCCTGCGGATGATTGTGCAGCTGGTCCTTGTTGGAGTGCTGTTGAAATCTTTGTTTTCGATTCTTTCTCCGTGGCTCACCATATTGGTGGCATTGTTCATGGTTGGTTTTGCGGGGCGTGAGGTTTGGGCGCGTCAAGATCGGCGATTGTCCGGTGTTTGGGGCTTTGGCATCGGCACCAGCGCCATGGCCTTTGCAGGCGCTGGCATTACGGTAATTGCCCTTACCACGATGATCGGGCCTGATCCGTGGTGGACACCGCGCTTTGCCTTGCCGCTGTTGGGAATGGTTCTGGGCAATACCATGACCGGAATCAGCCTTGCACTGGATACCCTGCACACCAGCGTCATCCGTGAACGCCCAGCCATCGAAGCACGGCTATTGTTGGGTTCAGATCGTTGGAGCGCGCTGCGACCCGTTATGCGCCGCGCCCTTCGATCCGGGTTTATGCCGATTATTAACTCCATGGCAGCGACAGGTATCGTTTCATTGCCCGGCATGATGACAGGGCAAATTTTGTCGGGCGTCGATCCGAACGAGGCCGTGAAATATCAGCTTTTGGTGATGTTCCTGATTGGTGGTGCAACAGGGTTGGGCGTATTGCTCGCCACATTAGCCTCGGTCTGGCGATTGACAGATGACCGTGATCGCCTGCGTCTAGAGCGCCTTACTGCGCCAAAAAGCAACGCTTGACCTTGAATTCTTGCAACGATGCTTGTATCCCCCGCTAGCCTGTATAAAATAGGGCAACAGAATTCTTTCACGGGCCACCATCGGGGTGTGCCTGTTCCAGTTAAGGAAAATCCATGTCTTGGACCGATGATCGCGTTGAAACCCTGAAGAAGCTTTGGGGCGAAGGACACTCTGCCAGCCAGATCGCTAAAGAATTAGGCGGTGTAACCCGCAATGCCGTAATCGGCAAGGTGCATCGCTTGGGCCTTTCGAATCGTGCGACGGGGGCAAAAGCTGGTGCGAAAACGGCCGCCAAGGCAGCCCCAAAGGCAGCCGCCAAACCCAAGGCAGCCCCAAAAGCAGCCGCCAAGCCCAAAACCGAACCCGCTATTATCCCAAAACCTGTGCATATTCGCAAAGCAATTATTCCAGCAGGTCAACCCTTGCCGCCACAGCCTTCGGCCAACGAAATCAGCCCAGAAGCATTGGCTTCGGTGCGTGAAGTTGAGAAAACCGCCAAGAAAATCACCCTGATGGAATTAACCGAACGCACATGCAAATGGCCAATCGGTGACCCGGCAACAGATGAATTCTGGTTCTGCGGCCTTGATTCAGAACCCGGTAAACCCTATTGCGAGGCTCATGTGGGCGTCGCGTTCCAGCCGATGTCAGCACGGCGAGATCGTCGGCGCTAGGTTTTTTAGCCTCTAACAGTTTTACCAAACCACCTTCGGAGTTACTTCGACAGGCGCTTTTTAGTTCCCGCCCAAAAGATTACCCAATCCGCGCAACAGCTCTTCTTCGGCTTTGCGCTTGGCCGCATCCTCAAGGCTTTCACCTTCTTCTGCCCCGACGGCCTGTTCCGCCTGACGGCGCAAATCTTCTTCTTTGGCTTTGGCTTGCGCCCGCAATTCGGCTTCCTTGGCGGCGGCCTTCGCGCGCAGCTCTGCCTCCTTAGCTTCAACTTTGGCGCGCAAGGCGGCTTCTTCGGCTTTCAAACGAGCCTCTAGTGCGGCTTTTTCTTCGGCTAAATTCTGGTCAATCAACGCCTGCAAATCGGGGCGGAATTGGGGGTTAGCCCATGTGCCCGACACAATCACCGGCACACTGATTCCACCAATTCCGTTTTCATCAGCAAGTGCCACGGGATTAATCCGGTAATCCAGCGTCTGATCCCCGATGTCGATATTTCCCTTGCCCGTGGCCGACGCCAGAGGTGCGGCAAATTTGAAATCATCATTGCGTAGCACGCCGCCTTTGATGGTAAATGTCGCGCCAAGCGCGTCAAAAATGGTTTTCTGCCCTTTACCTTGATAAGACGTATCAAGATTACGCAACATGCCTGCCAGATCAAGACCACGTAATTCACCTTTGCCAAGGTTAAAACCGCCACTTCCCGATAGGCTTTTGGCAATTGCATCCACAGAATTGCCAACGCCCAGAAACTTAAAACTCAAATCGCCCACACCGATCAATCGGTCATAATCAGCGGCATCCACCAACAGCGGTGTCATGGAAATATTGCGCGCCTTCAGGTCACCGCCCACAGACAGCCCACCGCGCCCATTGACCACAAACTGCCCGGCAATGGTGCCATCATAGGCCTGCACATCCAGTAATTTGAAAACCGCACGGGAACGATCAATGGTGATACTGATACGAGATTTTCCAAATTTCGTTACACCCAGATCAACAGCACCCACAGCTAGTGAAATTTCGCCATTCACAAGCGAAAGGCCGCTAACATCTATATGATCTTTGGGCCAGCCCATCGCGCCGGATGATCCCGACCCACCGTCTGAACCGCCGGAAATCGCGGTGAAATCAAGCGCATCCGCATTGAATTTCGCCTTGATCGTCGGGGTTTTTCCGGGGAAATAATCTGCCGCACCACGTAAAATATTCTGATCCAGCGCGATGCGCCCATCGCGCAAATGGGCCGAGCCTTTGGACGTGTAGGTCACATTCCCCGCCACCGCCACGGTTTGCCCCATGCCGCGCGCTAGTTCGGGTGGTGTCATGCCCAGCAACTTGAATAGCCCCGCCATGGTACCCAGTTCCGCATCCAGATTTCCGTCCACCGCCACCGGCGAAATTCCTGCACGGCCTGCAAAAACAATCTTGCTATCGGCGATCATGGTCTTTATGTTTACCCGCCCGACTTCACCTTGCAGAAATCCGCCAAAATCGGCAACATCTGCCGTCAAGGAAATCAATTGCCCGCGCATTTGCGCCGACAGGCTGACATCACCGCGCCCGCGAAAGGCTGGTAATTTCAAGGTGGAATCAACCGCATTCAAAACATAGGTTTCGCCACTGCGATGATCGGCAAAAGTGATTTTACCGTTTTTGATCACGGCTTTGGCCAATGAAAACGCCGAGATGCCACCTGCCCCTCCATCTACGCCTGACGCGCCACCGACATCGTTCTCCCAATTTCCGCGCCCGTTTGCGGCAATTTCCAACATGATTTCGGGCTCGATCAATTCGATCTTTTTGATCTTAATATCACCGGAAAACAACGCTTGCAGATCAACACCGATAAACAATGATTTTGCTGTCAGAATTGGCCCTTTACTTGACCACGGCGCATTTGAAACGGTAAGCGCACCGGTTTTCACACCCAACACCGGAAAAATCGAGGTCGAAACCTCACCACTAATGTCAAGCTTGCGTCCCGTTTGTGCTTCCAATTGATCACTCGCCAAACCGGCAATCTTTTCACCGGGGATCATTAACACCCCAACCACAATCATAACCACCAAAACAACCAGAACCGCAACCAGACGAAAAATAAATCGCATTACACCCACCTTTTTCTAACAGTGCCCCCTATATCTAGGATTGAACAGTAACAGTCTCAACCATTAACAATAGTTCATTGAAAATCGGCGCAAATCGGCAATCATTCACCCAATCGTCAACTGACAGGCCCGAAACCATCAGCTATCCTGTTTGAAACAACCACGGAACATCCCATGCGCACTCTTTTAACCCTGTTTTTGGTCCTGTTCGCCACCACCGCTACGGCCCAAGATCGCTCGTTAAATCATTTGGCTGGTGAACATTCTCTCTACCTGCAACAGCACGCCAGCAATCCGGTGGATTGGTACCCCTGGGGGCATGAGGCACTGGAAAAAGCCGAATCCGAAGGCAAGCTGATCTTTGTCTCGGTTGGCTATGCCGCCTGTCACTGGTGCCATGTGATGGAGGAAGAAAGCTTTGAAAACACCGAAATTGCTGCCTTTTTGAACTCACATTTTGTCAGCATCAAAATTGATCGCGAACGTCGGCCTGATCTGGATGCGCAATTCATCACCGTTACATCCGCCCTAACAGGCAGCTCCGGCTGGCCCAACTCGGTTTTTCTAACCCCTGATGGCAACCCATTTTTCGCCGGCACATATTTTCCGCCAACCGATTTTCTAAACCTGCTAACCACCATCACTGACGTATGGCGCGACGACGAAACCTCGGTCCGGATCGAAGCCTTTACCATCGCGGACCAGATGCGCAATTATCTGGATCAAACCGCAGTTCTGGGTGACATCAGCAGCGCCGACATCAACGCCGCCGCCATCGATATGGTTGGACATATGGACGATTTCAACGGTGGCTTTGGCGATACGGTGAAGTTCCCTCGCGAAAACAATCTTTTGTTCCTACTGGATCAGGCCAATCGAACAGGGGATGACGGCATTCTGGTCGCCGTCACCCTGACCCTTGATGCGATTATCAAAGGCGGCATCAATGATCACGTCGGCGGAGGATTTCACCGCTATGCGACTGATCCGGAATGGAACATCCCTCATTTTGAAAAGATGCTTTATAATCAGGCGCTAATCAGCCGCGCCCTGACCCGCGCCTATAGTGCCACGTCAAACCCAGATTATGCCCGAACCGCCCAACGCACGCTTGATTATGTGCTACGCGAAATGCGTGATCCTGCGGGCGGGTTTTATGCGGCACAAGATGCTGATTCACTGGATGAAAATGGCGCTAGACGCGAAGGTGCGTTTTATGCTTGGACACAGGCACAGATGCAGGCCGTTCTGGGTGCAAAATCCCCTATTCCGACCTTGTTCAACACGCAAGCCGATGGCGCGTTTGAAGGGGCCAATATTCTTTACACCAATGCCCCCCCGCTGACCGCAGCTGCGCAGGGTGGCATATCCGCCTCAGCCTTGGACACAGCACTTGCCGCGCTGCGCCGCACTCGTGGTCAAACCCGCGCCGCGCCGATCATCGATAAAAAGATTGTTCTGGCATGGAACGGCGAAATGATTTCCACCTTGGCCGAGGCCGGGCTGGTGTTTAATCGCCCAGATTACCTTGCCGCCGCCGAAAATGCGGCAGATTTCATCCTGACCCACATGCAAACTCAAGGTTCCTTGAAACGCATCTGGCTAAATGGGCGCGCCGGCACCAATGCGCAGCTTTCAGATTACGCTGCGTTTGGGTTGGCCCTGATTGCACTTTACGACTATGGCACGGGTGATGACGATCGCTGGCTCGCCCCTGCCGATAGGCTGGCCAAAGATATGCTTGCCCTATTTGGCGATCCTGATCAGGCGATGCGCAATTCCGCCAGCCATGATGGGCTTGGCCCGTTTCGCCCGCTGGATGATAAAGAAATTGCCTCAGGCAATGCGCTAGCGCTTTCGTTTCTGACCCGCCTCAATCGCCGCATGGCCCGCGTGGGCAAGGCCGCGCCCCGCCTTGCCGCCGCGCTGGCCATCGATGCAATCAATGCTCCGTCACAACGTGCTGCGATCTTAACCGCGCTCGCCAACCTGAAAAACGGCCCCGCCAACGCCTTGCGCACCTCGAACGGTGGTGCGGTGCGGGTGTTTGCCTGCCTGACACCTGATAAAACCGCAATAAATTTCACCATCCGCATCCGCAAAGGCTGGCATATCAACGCCCATAAACCGCTTGAAGATTACCTGATCGGCATGGCCTTGAAAACCGAAGCCACCCGCCTGCCCGCCTCGGCCTTTCCAACCGCCGAAATCAAAACTCTTGGCTTTAGCGAAAATCCGTTGGCACTGTATGAGCAGGATTTCACCCTCTCCACCCCGATCCCCACATCGAACGGGCCACATAAAACGACACTCACCTTGCAAGCTTGTAACGATCAGGTCTGCCTGCCGCCAAATGATATGGTGTTTTGGAGTTGGTGAGCTTTGTTTCTTTTTCGGATAACGATCCCCACCTGAGGCTGGATTTTCAACGAGAATTCAGCTGTTCCAGATAATAACGCACACAGGTTTGCACGTGGCGAAATCGATCACCACCCAGTTTGGTTCCGCCATACCAGCGCGTAACCACAATGATGTGATTTTGTAACCCTTCACGTTCTAGCATCCGCAGAATCACCATACCCGCACCGCTTTCGCCATCATCGGCTTTCACTGGCCCGTCGGGCAGTAGAACAGCCCATGTATTATGCGTGGCCTTTGCGTATTTCTTGATGCGGCACATGGATTTGACAAAAGCTTTGGCGGCAGCGCGATCTTTTACAATGCCACCGGTTACCGCGTATTTCGACCCTTTATCGCTGATTACACCTTCAAATTGGAGCATTACATATTTGCAATGGTTTGCCGTACAATTTTTATTCGGTCGAGATTAGCAGGATGTGACCCGAGAAATTTGTCCCCTGGATCAGGAATCCGCAAAAAATACTGCGCGCCTTCAATCGCATTATAACCGGCATGTGTTGCAATAATTGCACCCATTTCATCGGCTTCTAACTCAAAGTTCTTAGAAAATCGCCTTGCCCCCACAGCACCGCCTATTTTCATCGCTTCTTCAACACCACCTTCATCAAGCCCCAGAACGGCAGCCATTACACCTCCAAAAATCGCACCTGTTTGCGCTTGTTGTTGTGTGCGTGAAATATGGCCGCGAATCAAATGCCCTGCCTCATGCCCCAAAATAAACGCTAACTCGTCGGCGTTTCGCACATCGGCGATCAAAGCTTGCGTAAAAACGATTATCGGTTGTCCATTTTTTTCAAACGTTTGAAATGCATTTGGTGGTAGCCTTGCATTTTTAGCAACCACAACATGAAAATTGCAATTCACACCTGTGGCGCGTGCGCGACACTCGCGTTCTGCCACAGGTTCAACGCGCGCCACAACGGCAAGGAACATGCGCCCAGCCTTTGCAGAAAGCGATGTTTGTTGTACGGCTACAGTTTCTTGGCGAGGGGGATCTGACGGGGCGGGCGCCATTTCTGCACAGCCCAACAATCCAATGAGTAATCCAAATATTAGAAAATTTCGCATTCCATCAATCCCGTTTACCAATATAGCCATCGACCAAGTTAGCAACGTTGTTACTGGCCTATTGGTTCAGTTGCAAACAATCGGCTTCGAATCCAATCAGAGTTCTTTGATCCGGCTCGTAAGCATTGCTCAAACCCATTTTGCCATTGGCGGTAAACTCATCAACACCGCGTTTGCATCATGGCCTGTTTCAAGGCCAAATTTTGTGCCTCGATCATACACAAGATTATATTCGGCATAGAGGCCCCGATGCATAAGCTGGGCATCTTTATCTGCGTCGTTCCAACGCGTGTCGCGGCGCTGTTCAGTAATCGGTACAAATGCTTTTAGAAATGCGCGGCCAACATCCTGGATAAAAGCAAAATCCCTACCCCAATCACCTGTGTTGTGGTCATCCAAAAAGATGCCACCAACCCCGCGCGCGCGCCCACGGTGTGGCACATAAAAATACTCGTCAGCCCATTCTTTGAACCGCGGATAGTATCCGGCATCATGTAGATCACAGTGTTGCTTTTGAACGGCATGAAAGGCCGCCGTATCTTCGGCATACTCGATGCACGGGTTTAGATCAGAACCACCGCCAAACCACCAGCCATGCGGTGTCCAGAACATGCGGGTATTCATGTGCACAGCAGGGGCGTGCGGGTTTTGCATATGCGCAACCAGTGAAATGCCCGAGGCCCAAAATCGTGGATCGTCTTTCATTCCGTCAAGGCCTTTGCGCGCAGCCATCGCCGCCACAGCACGTTCCCCTAAAGTGCCATAAACCGTAGACACATTCACCCCAATTTTTTCAAAAACGCGCCCACCACGCATCACGCTCATCAATCCGCCACCCGCATCTGATCCATCGTCGCTAGCACGTGTTGTTTCAGACACTTCAAATCGTCCCGCGGGCTGATCAGCAAAAGGGCCTGTGGTTTGGCTGTTTTCCAATTCTTCAAAAGCCGCAACGATATCATCGCGCAAACTGCGGAACCATAAAGAGGCTTTGTTTTTTTCTGCGTCCATCAGATTTGTCATGTCGGCTCCTAGTAGATCGGCGCGCTGGTGGTATCCAGTAGGCTGCGCCCACCATCAATTGTAAGAATTTCACCGGTAATAAAACCAGCGCTTTCAGAGGCAAGAAACTGCACAGCGTCTGTGATTTCATGGGCCGCAGCGATACGCCCGAGCGGTGTGTGTTTTATGATGTTTGGGCGGATGGTGTCATCCTGTTTCAGAGCTTTTTTCAGGCTTGCACTCATGACAGAGCCAAAGGCAACGGCATTCACCCGAATGCGGTTTGGCGCAAGGGCAACGGCTAAGGATTGCGTCATTTGATTTAGGGCTGCTGTAGATACGGCATACCCCATCAAATCAGGATGGATTTGTCTGTCCGCGATTGATGTTAAATTGATTATGGTTCCAACGGGGTCGTCTTCGTTGTCATCATTTTCTGCCTGCTTGATCATACGCTTGGCAATGGTTTGTGATAACCGCAATGGGGTGATAAGATTTTGCTGCAACATCACATCCATCGCATCATCCGTATTGCACAACGGCTTAGATGGGATCACTTGGCGCGTTGCATTGACCAGAATATCAACGCGATCAAAGGCATCCACAGTTGCCGAAAGAAGATTGGCAATGGTTAAACGCTGACGCAAATCCCCAGCGAAATACGCCACGTTCTTTTCGGTGTTATCACCAAGTTCATCAATAAGACGGCTTTCGTCCATATCGGCGAACAGAACATTTGCACCCGCCGCAACAAAGCTTTGCGCAATGGCCAAGCCAACCCCGTTGGCGGCTCCGGTAACGATGGCAGTTTTTCCAGAAATTGAAAATGACATGGTTCTATTCCTGTATTAACGACGTTTGCTGCGCAGTGGGTGCGACGCATGCAGGATTTTAAACGAATTATCACCCGCGATTTCTTCGACGTTGCGAAAGGTTTCCGCAAGCGTGCGCTCATAGGGTAAATGCCGGTTTGCCACCATCCACATGCGCCCAGCGGGTTTCAACATGGATGCAGCCGCTGTAATAAAAGCGCGTCCAATGTTTGGATCAGCTTTTCGACTGGTATGAAACGGCGGGTTTGTGACAATTCCATCGAAGGGAATTTCAGCAGTGAAATGCGTGGCATCTGCCCAATGGAACACCGCACGCGTGTCCGTAACATTTTCTTTTGCACATTCCAAAGCCGCGTAATCGGCCTCAATCAGGTGCAATTCAGTAACCGAGGCTCGCGTCAGAATTTGACGCGATAGGTATCCCCACCCCGCCCCAAGATCCGCCAGACGTTTTGGCAGTTTTTCCGGCAAAGCCGCAGCTAGCGCTATTGAACCACGATCAATTTTACCAGCAGAAAACACGCCGGGAACAGTTTTAAACCCGTCAACTTTCGATGTGCCTTTAGGCCGAAATAAACTTGCAGAATCAGCGGGTGCCGTAAATGAAAACAGCTTACCATGGGCTTTTGAAAACGCAGGTGAGGTGTCAAATTGTTTGCGGCATTCTTTGAAGAAACTATCAATGCCGTCTGTTTTATTTCCATCCACAATAACCAGCCCGTTAGGCGTTACTTGAATTGCATCGGCCAGCATCATTCGGCCAGCCTCTTTGGCGCGCGGCAGAATTATCAGGCTTGCCGCGTAAGGCCCCCCAGCATCAACACGCACTGAATATCTTTGGGCAGAAAGCGCGTCATGATCGGGTTTAAACCCTTGAATTATCTCACATCGCTCAGAGGGTAACCCCCGCAGATCAGTATCGGCGATTGCACCAAAAACACCGATCATCCCATCGTCTGGCAGATGAACAATTCCGTTTTCAACGGCAACGGTTAAACGCGATTTTTTCATACTATATAGAAGGCCCCTATTCCTTTTCCATCGTGCATTGCAGTGGATGCTCGGATCTGCGCGCCAATTCCATAACTTGCGCGACCTTGGTTTCGGCAACCTCATAGGAGTAAACGGCAACCACGGCCAAGCCTTTTTTATGAACCGTCAGCATAATTTCAACGGATTGGGTAGCCGTTAACCCGAACACCCCTTCCAAAATATGGGTAACAAACTCCATCGGTGTGTAATCATCGTTTAATAACAATACCTTATACATTGGCGGACGAGACGTCTTTTTGCGCGTTTTCAGGGCAAGATCAGAGTCACCATCGCCATCATTGTTGGCCATGCCGCGCAGTGGCAGATTTGTGGATTTAAGTGTCAAAGCGTGCGTCCATTTTTCTTGCTCGGCCTTTTATATAGGCAATTATCCCAACAGAATAAAGAGGCAGTGATGAGACAAAGTAGCAAGGCGAAAATTATCTCGATTTACAAGCCACCAATTTCTTTAATCAATGTCAAAATATCATCAATAGAACGCCCATTTTTCACCTGAGCAAAGACAAATGGTTTTGTCCCGCGCATTTTCTTGGCATCGCGCTCCATTACTGCAAGTGAGGCACCAACATATGGGGCAAGATCGGTTTTGTTGATCACCAGAATATCGGATTTCGTGATCGCTGGGCCGCCCTTGCGCGGAATTTCTTCGCCTGCGGCCACGTCAATCACATAGATGCTGATATCCGCCAATTCAGGGCTGAACGTTGCAGAAAGATTATCCCCACCGGATTCGATCATCACCACATCCAGATCAGGGTGACGCGCGCGCAAATCGACAATCGCCGCAAGGTTGATCGAGGCATCTTCGCGGATCGCGGTATGAGGGCAACCTCCTGTTTCCACGCCATAAATTCGGTCTTGGGGCAAGGCTTGCATCCGCATCAGGGCTTCGGCATCTTCTTGGGTATAGATATCATTTGTGACCACGGCGATTGAATAATCATCGCGCATTTTTCGGCAAAGCGCCGCTGTTAATGTGGTTTTTCCGGCCCCCACAGGGCCACCAATTCCGATGCGTAAAGGGCCATTGGGGGAGGTCATGAGCGAAAGAGCCTTGTATATTGGGTTTCATGGTTCATCACGGCAATATCGGCGGCAAAACAACAGCTGCCAAGATCATCAAGAGTTTGCGTTAGGGCGATATTTGCCACGGTTTCGATGCAGGGCGCAAGATCGGCCAAACATTTTTGCCCCTCCGTTTGCCCCAACGGCACAAGCCGGATTGCAGCGGATACCAGATTGGAAACAAAACTGTGCAAATAAAAATAAGCCGTTGTTTCCAATGGAATATCATGTTGTTTTGCGGCCCATCCAACCGCAACAGGATAGGCCATATCGGGCAAATCACCCTCCCAGATCGCGCGCGTCGTTCGTGCAAAGCTTGCACCTTGTTGTAGGGTTTCCAGGCGGCGTTCTTTTGCAGGATTCAAGGCATCAGCGAGTGTTGCAACGTCTTGCACATCATCCAGATCCTGCGCCTGAAAAGCCGCCGACAATAGAATCACATCGCTGCACCCCGCCCCGTTTTCGATGATTGACTGCAACCAGCTGTGCAGGGTTTGCGCATCCGAAACCGCCCCGGTTTCAACCGCCCGTTCCAGCCCGTGACTATAGCTAAACGCCCCCACGGGATAGGCAGGCGAAAGCCATTGCATCAAGGTTTGAAGAGCGACAGGATTGGTCATTTTAATGATGTGTGTTCCGTGTGTATTTGATATGTATGGTTTTGAGCAGTAAACCTGTTAATGTGCATGCCCATGTGTTCGCCCATGTCCATAGGCGCCGCCCTCGGGGGTGAATGGCTCGGACACATCCCGCAGGATTGCGCCTAGCTGTGCCAACATATCGTGGATCACATGGTCATGCTGGATCAACAGGCGATCCGGTTCAATCTGGCAGGGGGTATGACGGTTGCCAATGTGCCACGCCAGCCGCACCAGATCATCGCCCTTGATTTCGATCAACAGTTCCTTGGCGGCAATGATTTTGATCAACCGCCCATCGGTTAACTCAAAAGCATCGCCGTGGTTCAGACTGGTGGTCTGCGGCAGATCGATAAGCAAGGTGTCGCCGGTGGAAATGGTCAGGGATTTGCGCCGCAAAAACCGATCATCATAGGACAGCAAAATTTCACCAGCAGGGTTTTCCCATGCGCCCTTGCGTAAAATGGCACGGGCGACATTTGGCGCATCGGTTTGACCAGATGCCAAAGCCCTCCCCTGCTTGCGGGGGAGGGTTGGGTGGGGGGGATGTATATTCTTGTCCAAGTGTGATTTGACCATGGTTAAAACCCCGTCCAGATTTTCAAAAATTTCAGCGTTCCAGAATCGCAAAACCGTAAATCCCTGCGCCTCGATAAATTCCGTGCGTTTCGCATCATACTCCTGCGTTTCACCATGGTGCCCCCCGTCCACTTCAATCACCAGCATGGCGTCGTGACTTAAGAAATCCGCGATATAGGCCCCGACAGGGGCTTGCCGGCGAAATTTAACCCCAAGCTGTTTACGACGCAATTCTTGCCACACCAGACGTTCCGCATCGGTCAGGTTCTTACGCAAATCCCGCGCCCGATCCCGCTGGCGTTTATCTGGGCGGATCATTGAAAGCCCCCTCGGGCATCCCAACTCCCCCACCCAACCCTCCCCCGCAAGCAGGGGAGGGCTTTGGCACTGCGTTGCCACAAAGGGCGTTCCTCCCCCCGTTTGCGGGGGGAGGTTAGGAGGGGGAGTGGGCGATTATTTTCGGAACTTTTCCCAATTAATACCATAGTGTGCTTCTCTGTGACAGTTAGGGCAAAGGGCAATAGCATTTTCAACCGTATCATTTCCACCTTCGGCCAAAGGAATACGATGATGGATTTCCAGATAAAGCGTGTTATTATTTTTTCTGGTGAACGGAGCTTTTGTATTGCAATGTTCACATGATCCAGACGCACGCTCCAGTACCTCGGCAATAACATCAGGGTTCCGTGCAAATACTTTTGTCACCATCGTTCTTTCAGTTGGTTTTTTTGTTGCTGCCAGCAGCCGTTCTCTCCGGCTTTTCTTTCCTGCTTGAAGTGCTTTCTCGACGGCAAGATCAAGGTTTATCATGTGCTGACTCAATGTTTGTTGTGCTTCACCTTTTCTCCCCAGTGCAGCTAAACGGCTGTTGACCTCATTAAATATCTTTCTTTGAAATCCACCTTTTTCAAGATTTTTGTAGTATTCAATGTGCTGCAAAACCGTATGACAAGCAAGACGCTCTGATTCAGTTCCATATCGTTCACGAATCTTGTTCAAAAAATAACTAGTACCGTTGAAACTCATTGTTCGCGTATAGAGCTTTCCCTGATATAAGTGTATGTAGCCATCAATATAGTCACGTGCTGATCCAGCGTTCATTTCCGTATTCGTTACCACCGAACGCACTTCATCGGCAAGGCGTGTACTATTTTCCAGAACACGAACCGCCGCTTGATAGCAGAACTCCCATTCCCTTTGCCCAATATCGGCCATTCCCCCTCCCTAAAACAAGAAATACCGCTGCGCCATTGGCAGCACTTCGGCAGGCTCACAGGTCAGCAATTCACCATCGGCCCGCACTTCATAGGTTTCGGGATCAACCTCGATCTCCGGCAGCGCATCATTCAGTTTCATATCCCGTTTGCCAATCCCACGGGTGTTTTCAACCGCGATGGTTTCTTTGTTGATCCCAAGCGCGGTACCAATACCCGCCTCCTGCGCGGCTTTGCTGGTAAACACCACCGCCGAATTTTCAACGGCGCGCCCGTAAGCCCCAAACATCGGGCGCGAATAGACAGGTTGCGGGGTGGGGATTGACGCATTCGGATCTCCCATTTGCGCCACCACGATTGATCCCGCCATCAGCACCATTTCCGGTTTCACTCCGAAAAACGCAGGGTTCCACAGCACTAGATCGGCGCGTTTGCCTTCCTCAACACTGCCAATATGTGTGCTGATCCCGTGGGCCACGGCAGGATTGATGGTGTATTTGGCTATATAGCGGCGCACGCGCTGGTTATCATTATTGGCGGTTTCATCGGGCAAGGCCCCGCGCTGTTTTTTCATTTTATCGGCGGTTTGCCATGTGCGAATAATCACTTCGCCGACGCGGCCCATGGCCTGACTGTCGGAGGCGATGATCGAAAACGCGCCGATGTCGTGCAGGATGTCTTCGGCGGCGATGGTTTCGCGCCGGATCCGGCTTTCGGCAAAAGCCACGTCTTCGGGGATGGATTTGTCCAGATGGTGACAGACCATCAGCATGTCCAGATGTTCCTCAAGCGTGTTCACCGTATAGGGGCGCGTCGGGTTGGTTGAGGCGGGAATGACGTTTGGCTCACCGCAGATTTTGATGATGTCGGGGGCATGGCCTCCGCCCGCGCCTTCGGTATGAAACGCGTGGATGGTGCGGCCTTTCATGGCGTTCATCGTGTGCTCGACAAAGCCGCTTTCGTTTAAGGTATCGGTGTGGATCATCACCTGCACATCCATCTCATCGGCCACGGATAGGCAACAGTCGATTGCGGCGGGGGTGGTGCCCCAGTCTTCGTGCAGCTTTAGGGAACAGGCCCCGCCAATCACCTGTTCTTTCAAGGCGGCGGGCAAGCTTGCGTTACCTTTGCCCGCAAAAGCTAAATTCATAGGGTACGCATCGGCCGATTGCATCATCCGGCCAATATGCCATGATCCCGGGGTGCAAGTGGTGGCCAATGTGCCATGCGCGGGGCCAGTGCCGCCGCCCAGCATGGTGGTCAGGCCGGAATGCAGTGCATCGTCGATTTGTTGCGGGCAGATGAAATGGATATGGCTGTCAAATCCGCCCGCCGTCAGGATTTTGCCTTCGCCGGCGATGATTTCGGTGCCCGGGCCGATGATGATATTGACGGTAGGTTGCGTGTCGGGATTACCCGCCTTGCCGATCTTTTCGATGCGCCCGTTTTTCAGGCCCACATCGGCCTTGTAAATGCCTGTGTAATCAACAATCAGCGCATTGGTGATCACCGTATCCACGGCCCCGTTTTCACGGGTGACTTGCGATTGACCCATTCCATCGCGGATTACCTTGCCGCCACCAAATTTTACTTCTTCGCCGTAGGTGGTCAGATCGCGCTCCACCTCGATAATCAGGTCGGTGTCAGCAAGGCGCACACGGTCGCCCGTGGTGGGGCCAAACATGGCGGCATATTCAGAGCGGGGGATGTGTGTTGGCATTCGTTAGGTCTCCGCTTTTTCTGTTAATTGATGGTTTGGCCGCAGTCTTTCATCGAACAGTAGTTTTGAGCAATCCTGAAAAAACCCATTCATAACGCCCCCATCACTTGCCCATTAAACCCATAAACCACCCGTGCGCCGCCAATCGGCACCAAAGTCACCTCGCGCCGTTGGCCGGGCTCAAACCGCACTGCGGTGCCTGAGGCAATATCAAGGCGCATTCCGTGGGCGGCGGTGCGGTTAAAATCAAGGGCGGGATTGGTTTCGGCGAAATGGTAATGACTACCAACTTGCACGGGGCGGTCACCGGTGTTGGCCACCATAAGGGTGATCTGGTCAGCGTTTTCATTCAGGGTGATGTCACCCTTGGCAGGCATGAGTTCTCCGGGAATCATTGGTAGCTCCTTTGGCTTGGGTCGCCCCCCCCACCCAACCCTCCCCCGCATGCAGGGGAGGGCTTTGGCACTTCGTTGCAACAGAATACATCCCTCCACCCGTTTACGGGGGGAGGTTAGGAGGGGGGGATTGAAAGGGAATATCATCTGATCGGCTGGTGCACAGTCACCAGCTTTGTACCGTCGGGAAAGGTGGCTTCAACCTGCACTTCGTCGATCATTTCGGGAATGCCTTCCATGCATTGTTCGCGCGTAATTACATGCGCGCCGGCTTGCATCATATCGGCCACCGAGCGCCCATCACGCGCGCCTTCGACCACTGCATCGGTGATCAGGGCAATCGCTTCGGGGTAATTCAGTTTCACCCCGCGCGCCAACCGTTTGCGCGCCACCTCGGCGGCCATAGCGATCAGCAGTTTGTCTTTTTCGCGTGGTGTTAATTGCATTTCACAAAGTCCATGTTTTAGGCAGCGGGGATTCGTTCATTTGGGTTAATATTGGCACAAGAGAGCGCCTGAGTTCAAAGCTATCTTGCGCCAATATACGGCCAAATAGAACCCCTTCCCGGATCAA
>CAMZKY010000289.1 GCA_947311455.1 uncultured Marinosulfonomonas sp.
GAATATGATCTAACCCACCGTCAAGCTTGAACAAAACCCATTGTGAGACGTCGCGGTTTTTTAAAAGCTTACCTGTCAACAAAATCAAATCATCAAAATCCAGCCAGCCGCGCTGCTGCTTTTTCTTGCTAAAAAGGGCCAGGAAAGTATGTGCGAAATTATGCAAAGCCAATGTTTTTTGCGCAGCATACAAACCTATCCTTTTGGCACGAGCGTCTTCCACACGTTGCATCAGGCTTTCGATTTCCGGCATCTTTGCCGCCAGCGTTTTTTGCGTGGCTTTGGTGGGAAAGCGCCCGATTTTTGCTGTAAAAGGGTTTGCACCACTCTTGGTCAGCAACACGCCTTCAAGTAATTCCAATGCATTTAAATCAAGTTGCTCCAGATTTATTTTAGACAGCACTCCCTCAGCTTTTAGATCCAAAGCCGAGCCATTTGACAAGGCCACAGTCAGGGATTTCAGCAACCCTTTTTCAGACCCCAGAAAAACCGAATTTAGAATAGACGTTTCAGAAACATCCGGCGAAAGATCGAAATATCCCCATATGTCTTCTTGTGTTGTTCCGTCAAAAAACTTGGTTTTATTGCGCACAACATCGGCAACAACCGTATCAAAATCCGAGCCAGTGAAAAAGGGAACAATCCCATCGATAAGATGTTGATGTTCCCCCACAGACATTTCATCCAGGATCTCGGATCGCAACAAGCGAGAAGAGCGTTCGTCCATTTCAGAAAACTGGGGGGATACACCAGCTTCAAGTGGGAAGCGGCGCAGCACAGACGAACAAAATGAATGGATTGTCTGGATTTTCAATCTGCCTGGCGCCTCAAGCGCACGGGCAAACAACACGCGCGCATCCCTGATTTTCTTTTCGGTTTTGGCTTCGGTTTCCCCCAGTAACTCCAACTCATGAATAAGCTTGTCGGTTCCAAGCATCGCCCATGAACCAAGCCGTTCAAACAAACGATTTTGCATCTCGTTTGCCGCGGCTTTGGTGTAGGTTAGGCACAGGATGTGTTGCGGATCCACACCATGAAGAAGCAGGCGAATGACGCGATCGGTTAAGACCCGTGTTTTACCCGAGCCAGCATTGGCTGAAACCCAAGTTGAGAAATTCGGGTTTGCCGCGCGGATTTGCATTTTGGTTGCATCGTTTAAGCGGTTCATTTCAAATCCTCACTTACCGGAATGTCGCTGTCATCCCACTCACCATATCTTGCGAGGTGATCATAATCGCCACTAATCCGTTGCTTGTTCATAGCGCGCCGCGCGGTGAATCCCTGCTCATCGGAATTATATTGCGTGATCAACTGATCTAGTTCTGACCATGTTTGTTCAGTGCTTATTTCTAATAGAGGCGCAGGAATAATCACGGGTTTTGCCCCCAAACCAATATATTCCGCACCAAGAACAGGTATTGGCGGGCAATTCTCGAACGCGCCACGTTCCACCATCGCCGCGGTTATCAGAAGCTGTTTGTCGAAGTAAATTTGCTCCGGTTTTGAGGGGGGCGTGCCGGTTTTGTAATCATAAACAAAAGCGGCTTGATCATGTGTCACATCAATCCGGTCAGCCTTGGCAACAAGCGATACACCCGTTGTTCCGATATTTAATCCACCACGCACCTCAGTCATGATTTCTTTGGCGCGAGCGGTTCTGTCTTTTTCGGTTGTCAAAAACCAATCAGCCACACGATCAATTTTTGTGGTTAAAAGGCGTCTACTTAGCGGCCAATAAACTTCTTGATGAATAACTTCGCTGGCGATTTCTCTTAACAACCGTTTCGCATCTTTGTGGTTTGCACCCTGGTAATTGGCCATGAATTTTTCAAATACCAGATGGATGACAATTCCGGCCAATCGCGCATCGGGGTTTTGGCGAACCGGATCAAGCTTTCTCAATCTTAAAACTGATTTTGCATAAATCGCATAGGGATCGCGAATAAGGGTTTTGATTTCGGTTACAGAAAGCCGTTTTGGACGTGCCTCGGTGGGTGGCCGGGGCGATGGCCTTTGCGCAGGGGGCGCGACTTCAGGAATTTTCTCGACAGCAAGCGCCATGTCCAAAAGCGCATTTCCGCGATTTCGCATCTTGGTCAAAGCGGTTTTGCCATTCTGGCTTTCTAATCCAGCAATAAGATTGGTTAGCCGCAAAACCCAACGCGAAGGAATAGTCGGCGTATCCATATCCCGTATAGACCGAGACAGGATCACTTGTTTGGTTCCTACGGCTTGTTGAAAATCATGCGCAGACAAGCCAATTTGCCGCTCGGGAAGCAGCAAGCCAGCATCAAGGCGCATTTTTCTGTTCATCCACGGATCTGGCTCGGGTGCTTTTGGCCAAACGCCTTCGTTTAATCCAGCAAGAATAACCAAATCAGCACCCTGAACCCGCGCCTCAAGCGTGCCCCAAATCATGATGTTTGGATGCGTCATAACCGGATTGTGAACCTCACCGGAATTCAAAACATGGCGCACCAGGTTTTTGTAATCAAAGCAAGAATATGAACCAGCGTTTTCAGACACATCAACCAGGGATTTGATTGCGGCCTTTGCCGCCTCCCCGGCGGCCTTTTCCCAGAGAACACCTTTACCGATTTGTGTATATCCAGAGGACAGCCGCTCCATTAAGGACAAATGACAATCCAAATGCGTGCGCAACGAACGGCTGGGTGTTTGCTCCAGACTACAAACCAAATCGCCCAGCCAAATTGCCCATTGCTGTCGGCCATCGTCTTTTCCGGTAGCTGCCCAATCAATAAGTGATTGTTGTGTTGGAAAAGGCTGGCCTTTGCGGCGGGTGTATAGTTCAAAATCTCGAGTCCAGCGCAAATGATCCCCACGCATTTTAGGGGCAGATGAGGTTATGGGGTGCTTCAAAAGAGTCAGCAGCGCCTCGAATGTAAGGGTTTGATCAAACAGCTCGGCGATATGTAAGATAAACCGCCCTGGTGCAGACAAAACCAAAGGTAACCCTGCACTATCATCCGGCAGTATTCCCCAACGATCCAGCGCAGCCGTAACTTTGCGTGATAAAACGCGGTCGGGTGTGATAAGGGCGGCCTTTATGCCACGCTCGGCACATTCCCGAAGTTTTATTGCAATGGCCAATGCTTCGTGACGGGTGGAATCAGCCTCGATCAGAGAAAGGTTTTGTGTTGCCGCAACCAGATCACCCAGTTTCGGCCCCTCGGCTATCCACTGATCGGTGATTGGGGCGGGGCGCAATGACAAAGATACAAGCGCATTTTGCTGCGGTGATGTCGGAGGTGTATCATCCCATTTTTGAATTGTGTTGGGCAAAAGGGACAGGGAATTCATCAGGGCGCTATAACGAAATTGCGGGTGATCGGAATTTGTGAGCGTGTCCTGCATTTTTGCCCAAACCCGATCCGGCAGATCAAAATCAAATCCGGGAACAACAACAGCACCTTGGGGCATTTGGGCGACGGCCGACATAAGCAAATGCGTGGCGCCGCGTGAACCGGTTGAGCCAGCGATAATGATCGGATTGTCGGGCGGTGCAATATCCCATTCCCGTATTAGCAAATCGACAATCTGCCTTTGACGGCCATCTGCGCTTGGCTCTTGTTTTTCAAACTCTTCATTGTAGCGCTTGATCAGTTTTACAAATTCTAACGCGCGCGCCCAATGGCCAGAGCTATCCGAAATATCAAGGGTGCTGATTGTGTTTGCTGTTACCCCTTCGCTATGCATTTCCGCCATCAAATTTCCAAGGCTTTCGGCAAGATCGAATACAGCACCTTTGGCGGCCATTGTGGGCTGCAATTGGAGTAGGTTGGCGATTAATTTGCCCAACTCGATATGGGTGCGTAATTTCGAAGTCGCCTGAGGAACCTGATTGCGCGTTGCGGCACTGTCAATTTCAGAAATTAGGCGGATGCGCGGTAATAACATGGCTTGCCGTGAATCGAACAGTTCCAGCACCCGGCGCTGCATCCTTCGAGTGCTTACATACAGATCAATACGCGCAATAAATTCGGGTGGCTTGTTTGCGCATCGCTCAAGAATACCAGCAACAAGCGCTTCGGGAAAGCTTACTCCGATTGGCACACCAAAGATGCGCGGGTTTGGTGATTTTTTAAACATAGCTATTTTCACCAAGCATTTCTTCGGCAAGGTGTAATCCTTGTGGTGTGCCCACGTCACACCAATCACCGCTATAAATCATCCCGTGTAATGTGCTGGATTGGATAAATTTATCCCAAAGAAGGTTTAGAGAGAACGATTTTTCAGGAATTTCGCGCAGCAGATCGGGTTTAACAATCTGCGCACCGGAATAGACGTACTCGGCACCACGAATTACGATTGATCTATCAATCAATGAAAAATCACCACCTCCACCATGTGCGCGTGCATTTTGTTTCGGAATTAAAAGGAGAAGCCCATCCATTGCTTTTGGATTCCATGTATCGTTCAGCTGGCTGAGTGGATTTGGCCCACGCCAAACGACATCGGGATTAAATGTATAAACCGGCCCCTTCCCTAACAAAGGAAGCGCCTTTCGGACACCGCCACCGGTTTCCAAAATCGCGTTATTTTCGTGGCTGATGCTGATCTGATGCCCTTGAATGCTTTGGTGGATCTTTTCCGCTTGGTAATGGGTATTAATAACGATGTTTGGAATGTTGGCGCCGTCAATGATTTTCAAAGCACGATCAAGCAAAGATTCCCCGGAAACTTTTAACAGCGGTTTCGGGGTGTTCGCTGTTAGCTTTCCCATACGGGTTCCAAAGCCGGCTGCGAAAAGCATTACAGAGCGTGGTTGGTTTTGCATAATAATCTCAAGCGATCCAGTTTTTCTGATGTGGGTTCGGGTATAGCTGACGTGATAAGGGATTTAAGCTTTGACAAGGCGGGGTGCTTTAAATCAAGAAGCAGGTTATGCCAGACGCGAGGTATCAATTCAACATAGCTTTGTTTTCCCGAAACGATACAAAGCTTGGCAAATATTCCCAAGATACGCAGATTTCGTTGAACGCTTTGAACTGCAAAAGCTGCCCTAAAGCTGTCAGGGTTTTCCCCCGTGTCATTGATGTATTTTGTCAAAAGGAATTCAACCAATTCGGGCGAAACATCACGCCTAACATCGCGCAAAAGCGAAGCAAGATCGTAAGCTGGATGAGCAAGAACAGCATCTTGATAGTCGATCAACCCTACCTTTTTCACGCCATCCCGAAGGGGTAACCACAACAGGTTTTCCGCATGAAAATCTCGCAATGCAATAATTGATGGACCAGTGCATAAGCGTACCAGATCTTTTCCCAGCTCTGAAAATATTTCGGTTTTCCCGTCGCTATTGTCTGCATAGAATTCAAACAACGGATCAATCGCAAGCGCCATTTTATTGCCGGTGTAGTTTTCAAGAAATGGTGGTGGCGTGCAGTTTCGTAAATCGGCCAACAACTCAATCGCACCAGTGTAAACAGTGCGTTCCATTTCGGGGTTGGATTGTGAAACCAGCGCAAATAAATCCTGACCTAGATCCTCAATAAGAAGCAGGTTTCCTTGTTTGTTTTTGGCGTAAATTTGCGGAGCACTATAGCCATTGATGAGCAAAAATTCCGTTATGGCTATAAAGGATTTTGTAGCGCTCAACGCAATCAAACGAGCATCCATCAAGATAGCGGTTTTATTGCCGATTGGAAGTGATAGTCTTGTATACCGTCGATTCGACGCATCGCCGGGTATGGGCGTTTTTGTTGCTCTTTCCCACGCAGTGCCTGTTAAAAACCCACCGGTCTCGGAGCTACTGGAGCGCATTTATCTCACCAATCAAAGGAAGCCAATGCCTGTTTCCGCTTGATAACGATATAAGCCGATGATCGTCGTTTTCCATAGATTCAAGGTCAACGGAGATCGTGTTTTGCGGAGTGAAATCGCCCAGCCGATCCGGCCATTCAACAATGCAAAAGGCGGCTTCAAATGCGTCATCTAAGCCCAGCTCAATCACATCATAAGGGTCAGAAATTCGATAGAGATCGCTATGCCAAATTTCAAATCTTTGGGTTTGGTACACCTGCACGAGTGTAAATGTTGGCGATGGAATGTCTTCTGGCTCATCCAGCAACGCGGAAATAAGCGCACGTGCGAATAGGCTTTTGCCTGCGCCGATTGGGCCGCGTAGTAACACCGTAGTGCCAGAGGAGCAGTATGGGGCAAACACACGGGCAAGTCGCTCGGTTTCGGACGGGTGGGTCGAGGTAAAGGAGGCGCTAGATAAATCCATTGCGCGATATTAGCGAGACTTGTGGTCAGCGCAATCAGGATTATTGACAGAGCGCCAAATTTTCGTCCATCGCTTCGGCCGGTTCCACCGCGGGGACTTTTACTTTTGTGAATCGGATCATGTATGATCCACCAGTTAAAGGCGCACCATAAACCCAATAGGCGGTATGTAAATCGTTTTGCGCAATATGAATTTCACATGAAACAGGCGAGTTGTGATACAAAGCAGTTTCAACCTGTTCCCAATTAGCAGAAGCTTTGGACTTCGTTTTCCAGTCAGCAAATGATTCTTGAAAGGTTAGCGAAATGATAGATGTGTTTGGGTCAACACCCCAAAGATTGGCGTATGCTGCATTTGAAGACGTAATCGTTCCCGAAGGGGAAAACACAACAATGGCCGTGTCAAGCTGATCCAGGACGGCTTGATTGATCTCTAGTTCGCTATAAAATGTGCGAGAGAGAGATATCTCTTTGCTGATATCCTCTAGTAAAAGAGCAACCGCACCATCTGGTTGAGGGTGCCCCGTAAACCGAAACACCTGACCAGACGGCAAAGACCATGTCTCCTCGTAAACGCCGTTTTTAGCAACGCTTTCAAGCAGAGGTACATGCTGCCTCCAATCCGAATATGTTTTTTGCTCCGGTGAAATCCGTAATTCGCGGAGCATGTCGAAAAACTCATACATTGTTGGCTGCAAACTAAGCGCCTCGAAGCGCAGCGATGTTAAATCAATTAAAGCGGGGTTGAACATCACCAGCTTGTGGGCGCTATCAAAAACAGCCAACCCGACGGATAGGCTTGCAAAGGTTTTTGTCAATGTTTTGCGAAACGCATTCAATGAAGATTCTGCGTTGACTATATCATCTTTTGGCGTTGCAAAGCCATATATTCGGCCATCCATAGGCTGCCTGACAACATCAAACCATTGTGCCACTTTTTCATTATGATTTGAGATCTTTGTTCGTACGGCACTGCCCATCGCAGGTTCATCCTCAGACTGAGGGAAAAGGGCCGAGGGTGGCCATTTTAACAGCGCATCATTTGGTTGTGTTTCTTTAATCAAGGCAAAATAAGCAGTATTGGCCCAGCAAATATTCCCCTCTAAATCTTCGATCCAGCACGGGGTGGGGCAAATATCTTGCAAAGCTCTTAGGGAGTCCAGCTCGCCTTCCAGTGCTGCGAGATTGCAAAAGGGCACGAATGATTTATCGCCATCCAGAGATTTAGATAAAAAAGTCAGTCGTGTTATTCCGTTAAACAGCTCCCCTCGCAAAAGGGCTTTGTATTTTTGATGCGAGCTAGAAATAGTAAACGCGCCAGATTGTGCAAGCTGCCGAATTTTTGTTTCCAGTTCGGGAAACATAGGGGATAGATTGGCGACCAGAATTTGCCAATCTGTTTGATGTTTGGACGCAGAACGAAGCAGTGCGCGCGCACTTGTTGTGGCATCAACCATGCGCTCGTTTTCAAATAAAAACACAGTCTGATCATCGTCTTTCTCTTGGCTTTCAATACGAATTTTCCGAGCCTCCAAAACCCGTTCGTAACAGAAAAAAAGAGCAAATGACGAGAAAAGAAAAAGAATAGAGAAAACGCCAGTGCTTACATCAATTGAATTGAACGCCATATCGTTGATCACCGTCTTGGTTAAGAGATGATGAAGGATTGCAAACAATGGTTAATTTGTTCTTAAATGCGGTTATCAAACAGATATCGGTTGGTTTTCCCCTAGGCCTTGATGGGTTTGTGCGTTTGTTTTTGTTATTTTTTCCGTCGGCCAGCAAACCTCAACAATCGCGCCGCATCTTTTGGGGCGCTCATTGTCGACGAGGAACGGATCACAACCATTCACAAAACCAATTTCAGCACCCGAGCGCTCTAACAAAGTTTTCGCAATAAAAAGCCCCAATCCCATACCTTCATATCCAGGCCTACTCTTTCGCTCTGGATCCTGTCGATGGTCGCGCACAAATGGATCACCAATCTTGTCCAAAAGATGTGCCGGAAACCCATTACCATCATCTATTATTTTCACTGTAATAGTGTCGCCTTGCTGCTTGATATCGACCCAGACATTGGCACTGGAAAAATCAACAGCGTTTTGAATTAAGTTTCGTAAACCATGCATAATCTCCGGTTGGCGCGTAATTTCTGGCTGGGGTTGGTTTAAAGTCGATGGGTAAAATTCAATATGAACAGTTTTCCCACGGTTTATGTGTGGTTCCGCCGCCGCCTCTACAATAGACGAGATCGGTGCGTATTTTAGATGTAAGTCATCTTTTCCGGCTTGCCCCATAGAATGCATAATATCACGGCATCTGTCTGCTTGCTCTTTAATCAGGCACGCATCATCATAAAGGTCCGTTCCCTTTTCCAGCTCATCAACCATTTCAGAACTAACCAGCGTTATCGTTGCAAGCGGCGTTCCTAGCTCATGTGCGGTGGCGGCAATTACGCCCCCCAGATCTGTTAGCTTTTGTTCGCGAGACAAGGCCATTTGTGTGGCGAGCAGCGCTTCTGACATTGATTGAATTTCACTTGTTACGCGTTTTTCATAAAGGCCCAGGAACACAATACCAATGACGATCGCCGCCCAAAACCCAAAGACAAAAATTGTGGGCATTTCAAGGATTTCATTATTTACGGTGGTCAGCGGTTTGTGAAAAATTGCTAACAGGCTTGTAACCACAATTGCGTAAAGGCCGAAAAACACGGCTCTTTTTAATTCTAGAACAGTTGCGGCTATCGCGACAGGCACAAGCAACAAAAGCGAAAAAGGATTTTGTAACCCACCTGTTAACCACAGTAAAAATGCGAGCTGCGATACATCCACCAAAAACATTTTCAAAAGCTGATCTTCGGAAAGCCGTTTGTTTCGAGGGTAAACAAACATTGCGGTCAAATTCACAACAGTCGATAGGCCGATTGCCAAAAAACAAAGCCCTAGATTTAGCTCTAGCCCAAGGTAACGGATGGTAATTGAAACCGCAGCTATTTGGCCAAAGATTGCCACCCACCTAAGAATAATAAATGTCCTAAGTCGCACCCAAACACTTCTATGAGCGGGGGAAACGGATGCGGCAATTTTACTTTGCATGTCTTGTCCTATTTGCTTTTCGGGCGGGATCATTGTGTTAGTAAGGGCTTGTGAAAACCATACTGTCAATATTTTAGATAGAAGGATGAATTCTATGCGCATGATTATCGGGCTTGTTACTATTGTTGCCGTTGGCCTTGGGGCAATGTGGTATTTTGTGTTGGGTGCGCGCGACCAGGACATTTTCGCGCAATGCCGCTCATCTCAAATTGCGGGTGGTGCGGATGCGATCGGAGGGCCATTTACCCTTGTGGACGAAACCGGCAAAACCGTTACGGACAAAGACGTCATTACCGGCCCCTCACTGGTGTATTTTGGCTATACTTTTTGCCCTGATGTGTGCCCGCTGGATAACGCTAGAAATGCCGAAGCAGTTGAAATTCTTGAGGAAAAAGGCAAAATTGTTACCCCGATATTTATCTCGATTGATCCAGCGCGCGACACACCCCAGGCTATGGCCGAATTTACTGATATCATGCACCCCCGCATGATTGGTTTGACTGGTTCTGACGAACAGGTGCGCGCTGCATCCAAAGCGTATCGCACCTATTTTAACCGTCACGATGAAACGGGTGATGAATACTATTTGGTCGATCACTCAACACAAACATATCTGGTTTTCCCTGATTATGGCTTTGTAGAATTTTTTGGCCGCGATGTAACGGGTGAACAAATGGCTGATAAAGTGGCATGTTTTGTGGATGTAGCAGCTGAGGCAAATTGACCCGCTGCAAATAAACGCCTAGTGTGGCGAGACGACTAGGCGCGAAGGGGCACAACATGGCTGAAAATACTCTGATGGACATCGGCAAAGACAACACACTTTTGCTCGTGGATGATGATGAACCGTTTCTGAAACGGCTTTCGCGCGCTATGGAAAAACGCGGGTTTGCCCCTGAAATCGCAGGGTCTGTTGCGGCGGGTCGTGCGATTGCAACGGCGCGCCCACCAGCCTATGCGGTGGTTGATTTACGTCTTGAAGATGGCAATGGATTGGACGTGGTCGAGGTGCTGCGTGAAAAGCGCCCTGATTGCCGTGTTGTGGTTTTAACGGGCTATGGCGCGATTGCCACAGCGGTTGCTGCGGTGAAAATCGGTGCTGCCGATTACCTGTCAAAACCGGCGGATGCCAATGATGTAACGGCTGCTCTTTTGGCTAAGCCGGATGAGCTTCCTCCACCCCCGGAAAATCCGATGTCGGCGGATCGTGTGCGGTGGGAACATATCCAGCGGGTTTATGAATTATGTGATCGTAACGTCAGCGAAACGGCACGACGTTTGAACATGCATCGCCGGACGCTGCAACGAATTTTGGCAAAACGTAGCCCTAGATAAGCCAAAAACTGCAATCTGTATTGCGTGCACAAAATTACAGAAATTCACAGCTCTAACCGCTTGCTGATACGGAGCCGTATTGCGTAGATCGATTTCTGCTCGAAGCGCAACGCCAGCTCGAAAATCAAACCCATTGATATCAGCCAAACGTGGATCTATGCAACGAGGCCGCGTTAGGGGTGTTTTGTATAGGGAAAGTAGGAATGGTGCCCCAAGACGGATTTGAACCGCCGACCTACTATTTACGAAACAGTTGCTCTACCACCTGAGCTATTGGGGCATGTACGCGGGTTTTAGCCAAGATTACGCCGATATAAAAGGCCTAATATTTGGCTTATTCTCCGTTCTTTTCACCGCCCAGCGCGATCACTTCGCCTTCTACCACTTCCGGCTTTTCTTTGGTTTCCGGCTTTGGCTCTTCGGGGGTAATATCCGTGGGTTCTACTTTTTCCTCGGATTTGTCCTCAAGCGCGCCCACGATCAACGGCAGCATTTCCGTGGATGACGGCATCGCCACTTCGCCCTCGGTCGGGGTTTTCCAGCTCATTGCGTCAAAGGTGCCGCAACTGCTGCAAACCGGTGCCCATGCGGAATGCACATTGTGGCAATTATCGCAAACCCATTGCGAGCCGCGCGACGCGGTTAACGCCTTGGTTAACCAGCCGCGCACAACGGTATCTTCTGATCCTTCGCCCCGCTCAATCGCCGCCATAATGGTAAGCGACCGCGCGGTCGGGTCTTTTTCTACCAGATCACCAATCGCCGCGCGCGCTGCGATAAAATCTTTGGCGGCGATGTTCAATTCGGCCAACAACATTTTGGTTTCGGCATTGTCAGGGTCTATTTTCGTCAGTGCCCTAAACCGTTTAATCCGCGCCTCGGGCGATTCATCGGGGTATATTTTGGCAAACACGGCGGCCAAATCAGGATGTTGATTTGTGCGCCATGCCTTTTTCACCACATTGCCCGCAGCGCGCAGTTTACCTGCCTCGATATAAGATTGCGCCGCCATCTCCGCCGCGGGCACCAGTTCGGGCACCATGCGGTTTGCCTCGATCGCTTTGGCGCTTGCTGCGTCTTTGTTGCCGACATCCAGTTCATCGCGCGCCTCGGACAGGGTCAAAACCGCATCGCGGCGCTTATGCACATCGTGTGGCAAGGAACCGTGGCGCAATTTCGCACTTAAGGTTTTGCGCGCGCCAACCCAGTCTTCTTTATCTGCCTGTA
>CAMZKY010000290.1 GCA_947311455.1 uncultured Marinosulfonomonas sp.
AAACTGCAGACGAAAAGGCGAAACCGCCGGTGGTATATCCAAGGCCCAAGCCAAGAATGATAGCGGAGATTACGAGAATGATCTGTTGCATGGTGTTGCCTTTGCGATTCAGTGTTGCTGTGAAGCGTATATAGGGTGATGGCCCTGAAAAGAAAGGCCTCAAATTCACAAAGATGAATGTGTCGCAGGTGATTTGAAAGGCAGCACCTGCAAGGAACCTTTATAGGTGCCTTGTAAGTTTTGCATATGCAAGAATCAGTCCAACAAGAAACACGATAATATAAGCCGTAATTACAAGTGCTTTACGCATGTTTCTAGGAAGCCAATGCTCGCCGGGTATTATGATTGTAAGCACGTATTTGAGAACCCGAAAAAGGGCTTCTTCTAGATCTGGTGTGCCTTTAATTTTCATCCATTGTCTCGCAGCACATTTCCCGCCAGATAAAGCGATCCACAGATCAGGATGCGTGCATCGGGGGTGGTTTTGATGATGTCGGAAATCGCGGCTTCAACAGTCTCGGAAATATGTGTTGCCATTCCCACGCTGTCAGCTGCTTTGGCGGTTTCTTCGGCAGGCAGGGTGTTGATTTCATCAGGGATCGAAACCGCGTGCAAGGATTTCGCCTGTTTGGCCAAGGGGCGCAGGTATCCGGCGATGTCTTTGGTGTTGAGCATCCCGCAAATCAGGTGCAGGGGGCGCGGAGGCAAGCGGGTCAGGGCCTCGGCCAAGGCCAGCCCTGCGGCAGGGTTGTGACCGCCATCCAGCCACAGTTCGGCAGTATGGGCAGCATCAACCAAAGGGCCATGTTTCAGGCGTTGCAGGCAGGCGGGCCATGTGGCGTTGGTAACGGCGGCCTCGCAGGCCTCATCACTAAATCCAAGGTGGCGCAGGCCCGCAATGGCGATGCCTGCATTCTGGATCTGGTGCGCGCCAATCAGGGTGGGCAGGGGCAGATCCAGCAATCCGGTTTCGTCCTGAAATATCAAACGCCCGCGTTCTTCCCATACATGCCAGTGTTGGCCATAGACCAGCAAAGGCGCGCCCAGCTTTTCGGCGGTGGCCTCGATCACGGCAAGGGCCTCATCCGGTTGAGGGCCAACCACACAAGGCACGCCGCGTTTGATGATGCCAGCCTTTTCCGTGGCGATCATCGTCAGGGTGTCGCCCAGAAACTGTGTGTGGTCGATAGAAACGGGAGTAATCACCGTTAGGGCGGGTTTGTTGACGATATTGGTGGCGTCCAGCAATCCGCCAAGGCCGACTTCTAGTAATGTGTAATCAGCGGGGGTTTCGGTAAAGGCCAGAATACCCGCGATGGTGGTGATTTCAAAATAGGTGATGGTTGCGCCGTTATTGGCGGCATAACAGCGATCCAACAGATCGGTCAGGGCGGGTTCGGATATATGTTCGCCTGCCAGCAAGATACGTTCGTGAAACCGTGCCAGATGCGGGGATGTATAGGCGTGCACTTTTTTGCCCGCGCCCGCAAGCCCCGCGCGCAACATGGCTTGGGTCGAGCCTTTGCCATTGGTGCCTGCGATATGGATCACCGGCGGTAATCTTTTTTCGGGGTGATCCAGTGCGGCCAAAAGCGACCAAACGCGATCAAGCGTCAGGTCGATGATTTTAGGGTGCAGCGCCATCATCCGCGCAAGGATGGCGTCGGAATTTTGCGCGGTCACTTTGTGGTTTCTTCGGATTTTGGTTCGCTTGGCTTTGGCAGATCACCGGCCACAGGCGGGGACATACCCATTAACATCCGCACAATCGTCACCAGTTCTTTTTTGATATGTTTTCTGTGGGTCACACGATCAAGAACGCCATGATCCAGCAGATATTCCGAGCGCTGGAACCCTTCGGGCAGTTTTTCACCAATGGTTTGTTCAATCACGCGGCTACCGGCAAAGCCGATCAGGGCGTTTGGTTCGGCGATTTGCACGTCGCCAAGCATCGCATAAGACGCGGTGACGCCGCCGGTTGTCGGGTGGGTTAGAACCACGATATAGGGCAGTTTTGCCTCGCGCAGCATTTGCACGGCAACGGTGGTGCGAGGCATTTGCATCAGCGATAGAATGCCTTCTTGCATACGCGCGCCACCAGCGGCTGAAAACAGGATCAGTGGGCGTTTCAGTTTCACGGCGCGTTCGGCAGCGGCGATAATGGCATTGCCCACATACATGCCCATTGACCCGCCCATAAAGGAAAAATCCTGTGCGGCGGCAACGATTGGGGTGCGGCCCATTTCGCCTTCGGCCACCAGCATGGCGTCTTTTTCATTGGTGTTTTTCTGGGCAATTTTCAAACGCTCGGGATATTTTTTCTGGTCTTTAAAGGCCAGTGGATCAACCACGGCTTCGGGCACGTCGACTTCGGTGTAAATCCCGCCATCAAACAAATCATCAAACCGTTCACGCGGGATCAGGCGCAGATGATGTTCGCAGATGTTGCAAACATTCAGGTTTTCCTTAAGTTCGCGGTGAAACAGCATGGTGCCGCATTCGGGGCATTTTGTCCAAAGATTGTCGGGCACTTCGCGGCGGGAAAACAGCGAATTGATTGTTGGGCGGACGTAGTTGGAAATCCAGTTCATCAGGAAAGCACCTTAAGCGTTTTTGTTATTGTTCGAGATAATCGGTGTGGTGGCAAATTGCAATCAACGGACCAGCAAGAATCGTAATATCCGCCAGATAATCAGCAAAACCAGAATGTTCGCAATCAGAACATAGGGCAGGATCGTTGTATCCGCGAGGCCATATGACGATTTATAAAGAGAAAGCCCGCTTAACGGGCCGTCGATACTGATCACAAGCAAGGCAAAGATATTATTGGCGAAATGCAGGCCAATGCTTGCCCCGAGGCTTCCGGTTTTTTCAACAAGATCAGCCGAAATCAAGGCAAATATAAAGGTGACGCCCAGCACCAGCCACAGGTTTGTTCCAAGTTCGGCACTATAATGCAAGGAGGCAAACAAAAGCGACGGAATCACCATCCAGATGAAACGGGATTTAAAACGTGCGGCAAGCTGCTGTTGTAGATAGCCGCGAAAAACCAGCTCTTCTGCGCTGGTTTGAATTAACAAAAGCGGCAATGCCAAGGGCAAATATTTAAGCCATTCGCTGAATGGAAGATGTGCGAGGGGTGGGTCAAAAAACAGTGATGCAACAAAAGCTATCGCCGCGATGATGAGCACCGAGGCCGCCGCAATCACGAATCCGCGAAGCGTTTCGCCCAATGGCCCAAACAAGCTGCCGGGGCTGCGATAATGCAGGGCAGGGGCAGCAAGGATTGTTCCTAGTGCCATACCGGAAAATGTGAACAAGACGATCAGTGTCGGAACTGGCGTTTCGGCCCGAGAAACCGCATTGGCCCATGTCAGAAATTTGAAGGGTGTTGCATAGGCAAAACCGGCCCAGAAAATCAGGGCGGTGGTGGCGATATAGATAAAAATGATCAGAAGAATTCCAAGAAGCACCCGCCAGATTTGCGGGTATTGACGGGCGGGGGCAATGAGGGCCTGAAATTCTGGACTACGCATAGGGCTAGGTTGCGGAGCCGTGCGCTGAGTGCAAGGGGAAAGAGAAGCACAATTTTGCAAAATTGCGATTTGGGCGACTGTTAATGCAGATCATTTTCAATGCCTCGTTCAAAGCAGCTAAAGATGCATCCAGATATAAGAATCGTCAACGCGCCCAATTGTGACGGCTCGTGGTTCACTTTAGAATTTTCGTCGCTGCTTACAGAGAGAGCGTGCGCTGTCGTTTCGTGGCTGCAATAACTCTAAACAGCCGAGCTATGCCCTGCTTTTGACAGATCATATGCATCGAAACTTCGGGCGATCATCCGCATTAAAGGCGCGATTTCAGCGGGCACAGAAAAGCCTTCATCGGTGATCACCGGAATGCCTTCGAAATCATCTG
>CAMZKY010000291.1 GCA_947311455.1 uncultured Marinosulfonomonas sp.
CCGTCTCGTGGCCAACTTCGTGCAGACCTTTTTCATCTTGGTCATCTTGATTTTCAAACCGTAAACCGAATTCAACGGAAGGATCCACAAAGGTCACAATGGCATCATAAGGTACATACAGATTTTCGGGGGTGTCGCCGAAATTCAATGTAATTCCGAATCCCTGATCGTTGACGTCAAGATTATCAAACCAATGTTGAATGACGATCGTCATTTCTCCGGGATATCGATCTGAAAGCCATGCTGCAATTTCGACGTCAGGATGCATTGTGTCAAACGTAATGAAGAAATGGTGCTGCCCGGGTAATCCATTTTTAGAAATGTCTGTTAAAACGTCCTGAATCAGCATGCGCATGGCGCGGTGCATCAGGTTTCCATAATCAATTGTACTAGACATGACTGTTTGCCCCCAAGCAGTGTTTTTTTCCAACATAAAAGCATTCTTCGACAAATGTAAGGACTATATTTGCGCATGTATAAGTTCAGGTGTTTTGAGACACAAACGGCCTCGGCTTGGATGATTCGAGGATACTCCATTGGAGTTTTGCCTTTCAAGGCGTGATATGGACGATATCCATTGTCTTTTTTCACTGTCTTTTTGAGTTATGCCCGAAAGTTGATGCCGGCCCGGATGGGCGGCATATCATGGCGTTTTTTAGGACGCTGCAATTCTCATTGAGAAAAGGATATGCCACATGACCAAGAATACAGTTATCGACTTTGGGAATAAACGCTGATTTACTTCATGACTCTTCCGGAGGAAATTTTGGGCGAAGCCCTAAACCCAAAAAACCCGCAACCTATTGAAAGGAAACGGGAAAATGGCTCCGACGGTAGGGGTCGAACCTACGACCAATTGATTAACAGTCAACTGCTCTACCACTGAGCTACGTCGGAATACTTGGGCGATATAACAACAGCGGATCACCTCGTCTAGTGACTTTTTGGTATTTCTACAATTATTTTTTAACAAGATAAAAACTGGCGGAAAAACTGGAGTTTTGCGTGCTTGAAATTTTGTTCCTGCTTATCAAATCAATCAAGTGCGCATAAACATTACGTTGCGCAGCTAAAAGAAGTGAGGGCGGCGTTTCGCAGTATATTTGTCTGGTTATCTCTTCGATCGATTTTGGCGTCGTGCCAAGTTGTTCAAGAATGCTCTGCTCGCGTTTTTCACGATGTGAGATTAACCACCGCAAACGCGACTGTGGATCAGAAATCGGAGCACCATGCGCGGGATAATATATGGTATCCTTGCGCGGTAATAATTTCTTACAAGAATCCATAAATTGTCTTAGATCGCCATCGGGCGGAGAAACCAGTGAACTTGCCCAGCCCATAACGTGATCGCCCGAAAACAAAGCGGAATTGTAAGAAAAGCACATATGGTTACCAAAATGACCAGGCGTCCATAGTGAATGTATCGACCACCCAGCACCATTTATGGTTTGTTCGTCAGATAAGCATATGTCCGGCTCAAATGCAGTGTCAACACCTTCTCCTCCGCCAGAAAGGCCACTCTCGGCGATTTGAACCATTATATCACTGCGACCGGCAAGACTATTTCCATACGCATAAATTGGAACCTTCAATTGATCAGCCAATGGACGGGCGAGGGGGGAATGATCTAAATGGCTATGCGTTACAAAAACGGCATCTATCGTGTGGTCGGACGTTGCACGTAGAATTGCCTCGAGATGTGTTTGGTCATCCGGGCCAGGATCAATGATTACCTGATGATCGGTGCCAACAATATAGGTGTTGGTGCCGCGAAATGTCATCGGAGACGGATTAGGCGCCAAAATCCGACGAATACCTTTTCCCAGAAATTCCAGCACTCCTGCTTTGGGATTGAATTGCGCTTCGGTGTCCAAATTTCTTGCTTTCTCTTTTGGGGGTAGCAGGTTACCATTTCATATGAGTTTTAAATGGATCAAACACTATTTACCACGAAGTTTTTCAGGTAGGGCGGCGCTTATCCTTTTGGTACCTATTGTAAGCCTGCAGCTCGTTGTTTCTATCGTGTTTATTCAACGTCACTATGAAGGTGTGACCCGTCAAATGACGGATAATATGGTGCTTGAGCTAAATTATCTACTGGAGCAAGTTAACAGCGCCAGTGATGTCGCCGAGGGGCGGCTATTCGCATCTGATTTAGAAAAGCCGCTGGCTATGCAGATTGCGCTACCTTCTAAAAACACCGGGCAAACCATTCATACCTATGATGACTTGTCTGGCCGGGTTATCATTACAATATTGAACTCTGGCTTAAAGGGCGTTTTAGCTGTTGATTTGTTAAGCAAACCCAAAACAGTTCAATTATGGATTCAAACGAAATTTGGCCCGATGCTTGTTATGTTTCCTCGCTATCGTGTTGCGGCAACCAATCCGCACCAACTTTTAGTCTTGATGATATTTACCGGGATATTAATGACAGTGATCGCGTTTTTGTTTATGCGTAATCAGGTTCGGCCGATAAAACGTCTTGCGGTAGCTGCCGAAGCTTTTGGGAAAGGGCGTGTCGTGCCCTATACGCCTTCTGGTGCCACCGAAGTGCGTGCTGCGGGTGGTGCCTTTATCAATATGCGCGATCGCATCGAGCGTCATATTGAACAAAGAACAATGATGTTGTCCGGTGTAAGCCATGATTTACGCACACCGTTGACGCGTTTAAAACTTGGGCTATCAATGATCGATGACGAAGAAACAGACGCCCTGAATAAAGATGTAGAAGATATGACGCGATTGTTGGATGAGTTCTTGAACTTTGCGAAAGTTAACGCGGAAGATCAGACAATTCGCAGCGAACCAATGGAAATAGTGAATGAGGTTGTGGACAATGTGCGTCGTCAGGGATTTCAGATCGACATTCTTGAAAGCCAGGAAACTGGATTGATGCCGATCCGGCCAAACTCGTTAAAGCGGGCATTGGAAAACCTTATCGGGAATGCACTGCAATATGGTACACGGGCGCGTGTGTCCGTGCGAAAAGAAGAGCATTTTTTTAGCATCACAATCGAAGACGATGGCCCAGGTATTGATCCGAACTTTCGCGAAGAAGCCCTAAAGCCTTTTTCCAGACTGGAACCTGCGCGAAATCAAAACAAAGGGTCTGGGGTAGGTTTAGGATTGGCAATAACGGCGGACATTGCACGCGCGCACGGTGGGGAACTTGTCCTGGATAAAAGCGATGATCTTGGGGGCTTAAAAGCAATATTGAAATTCGCGTCTTAACGCGACCAGATGTTTTTTGCGCCTGTGCATCTCGTAACAAACGGCATTTGCCAGAAAATGCACTGAACGCCATTCAAAGAGCGGCGTTCAGTTGATCGTTTGATCTTCGGAGACCTCAGCATAACCCGCTTTTACATCACATCAAGGATACAAATCCGTTTGGTGGATGTAATTGGGCAGCCTAAATCGGGAATTTATGGTTTTTCGAATGGGTTTTCGTGATTTCAGGCGCACTTA
>CAMZKY010000292.1 GCA_947311455.1 uncultured Marinosulfonomonas sp.
GGATTTTGCGGTGTATGAAACAGCCACAACCGCCAGCCTTGGCGCGTTTCCACATGCCAGTAATCGCGCAAGCCACTGCGCCATGCCGCATCCGTCAGCCACCATTCCGGCGTGATCCGTTCCGGCCCTGTGGCACGTGCGGTGGTCATGGCCATACGCCGCCAGCGGAAATAGCGCGGCGGTTCGCGGTTACTGTTGGCGGCGATATGTTCGGGTGGAAACAGGCGCAGGGGGCGGTGGTGCGGACGCGGCCATGCGCCCTCGGCACGGGAATAGGCAGCGGGGGCGATGATGTGACTACGTTCGGGAATGTGGCTGTCGGCGGGCAGAAACCGGATGATATTTTCAAGGCCGATGCGGCTGCCCAAACGGGTGACAAGATCATCCAGCGCTTCCTCATGGCGCGCGCCTGCGCTGGTGATTTGGCGCAGGGGTAAATCCTGCACCCGCGTTACCTCAAGGCGTAACTGGTCAATGCCATAGCCCGCATCCACTGCATCCACACCCTTTTCAAACAGCGGCAAAATTCGTGCCGGATCACGCAAGGGACGGGCAAGACGCAATTCAACCTGTTGATTGGCCTGATCCACACGGCGCAATGTCAGGCGCAGATCGCGCGCGCCTTGGGCGCGGGCCGTTAGCCGTGCGCAGGTTTGTATCAGCAGCCGTTCCAGCCCCGCCATCACATCGCCTTTCAGGCCAATCGGATCAGGCAAGGTTAGGCGCGCCGCATAGCGAGGCGGATCGGGCAGCGGCGATACCTGTTCGGGTAAATCCCCCAGCGCCTGATCCAGCCGCATCAATAAATCAGGGCCAAAGCGGCGCGTCAGACTGGCGCGTGGCAGGGCGGCGATATCACGGATGGTTTCCAGCCCCAACCGTTGCAGCGTGGCGCAAAGTTTGGGCGTAATGCGCAATGCCGCCACCGGCAGCGGCGCGATTTGCTGCATGGTTTGACCCGCCGGAGAAATCCCCGCGCTAAACCGCGCCAAGGCCCACGCCGCCCCGCGTGTATCCGCCAGCCCGATACGCACCGCCAATCCGGCCCGCGCCAAACGGCTGTGCATATCATCAATCATTGCGGCTTCGCCCCCGAACAAATGCGCCGATCCGGTGATGTCCATCACCAGCCCGTCACCGCCTTCCAACCCGACCCACGGGCAATAGCGCGTCGCCCATCGCGCCAGCACCCGCAGAAATTTAGCGTCCTGTTCCGGCATCGCGGGCCGCGCCTTAAGATCAGGATAAAGCGCGCGCGCATCGGAAAACCCCATACCCCGCGACAGGCCCAGATTTTCAGCCGCGTCATTCAGGCAATACAGGCGTTCGGTATTGTTCTGGCGGCGGGTCAGAGCAAAGGGGGAATTGATTGGATGCGTGCGTAAAAAGCGATCACTCGCCAGCCGTGGAAACCACAATGACACGACGCGCCTGTTCATCCCAACGCACCTTCCAATTCGTTAACGTTCCTGCTTTGTTCTTTATAAGTTTCCACATCATCAGAGTCGAGTCCGTTTCGTCAAAAATCGGGGCGCAGTGCCAGCGGGTTTGGGTGGCGTTGCTGCCTGCCCCATCGGAAATGATGAAAACACCCGTGGATTTCCCCGCCTCGGCGGCCAGTTGCAAACGCCGCCCCGCGGTGAGATTGATTGGCTGGGTCAGCTCCGCCACTACGGTTGATACCGCCCCCGAGCGCAGGGATTCTTCGGCCACGGCCAGCACGTCAATCTGTTTAGAGGCCCGCGCAATCAACAGATTTTTCGGATCACAAAACTCGGCCAGCGCCACAGGATTTAGCGCCTCGTGCTGCCAATCCTCATGAATCCACATCGCGGGTTTGGCCCCCAATCCGCAGGTGATCGCGGCAAATGTAATCGCCCCTGCCCCCGTTACTTCGTGGGCGCGGTTTGGCATCAGAGGGAAATGTTGGGCGAATTGATTTGGCATGCCATACTATACCTTAAAATAAATCAGGGATAAAAGGCCCCAAGTTTTAAAACCGTAACTTGATGCGTCGAAACGCATGCCTTAGGTGTTTGGCAACGCTTTTTGATAAAGACTTTGGGAAACATATAAAATGGCCAATCTGCTTCGGCATGCCCGCAAAATACGAGCCACCCTTGCAAACAACCCGCAACACCAGTTTGCCGCGCGGCATGCATTGGTGCATTTTGATAGCGGTGCGGTTTTTTCGTATATTCCTAAAAATGCCTGCTCGACATTGCGCTATTCTCTTGGGCTGGCCAATGGTGCCCTTACCGGGCCTGATGATGTAGACTGGATCCACAATAACAACGGAACCTACATAGCAACACTAATGCAATTGGCCACTGCACCCTACACCGCGGTTTTCCTAAGGTGCCCCTATGCGCGCATTGTGAGTGTATTTCTGGATAAATTTGTCGATCAACGCCCGCCATTCTGGGCTTACATTTCCAACGGGCTTCAGGATACGGCACCTCAGCAGCTTACCTTTCGCGCCTTCGTTCAAAGCCTGAAAACGCCCCCCGCAAGAGCCATCGATATTCATTGGCGCCCGCAAGTAGATTTCCTTGTTTATGAAAACTATCACGGCATATTTTCGTTAGAGAACTTTTCCGAGGCAACAAAGACAATCAAAAAGGAAATCGGCCTGGAGCTGGTTGATACGCGTGCATATCTGGATCATAGCCGCACATCCTATGCACACATGGATACCGTACCCGAACAAGATGAATGGAAACACTTTGCCGATACGCCGATTTGGCGTTTGGCAGAAATGAAACGGCAAAATATGCTGCCATCGACGTCGGCAATGTTTGATGATGAACTGGTTGAGCTGATCTCGAAATATTACGCACCTGATTTGGCGTTTTACACTGAACACTTTGGCACAGATACGTTAACGTTCAAGTAAATCGTTGAAATAACTGCCGAATATTTCCCCGTGGCAAGCTGTTTACGATTAAACAACACCATCTAAACACACCCTCCACACTGGAAATGACGGCCACGTCGTTTGGTGCGATGTTGGAACTGCCGCCAAACATGGTCAGCGCCAACCCGCCCTTGGCCTTTTCCTCGTGATAGCGCTGATA